>JAGQQP010000935.1 GCA_020426085.1 Planctomycetaceae bacterium
CTGAATAGAGAAGATTCAGATTGAATATCAGTCTGAATCTGGATATACCCGAAGGTAGTTTCAAGTCTCTCTTTCAGGCCTGGCACAACCTGAGATCGATTCTGTTCAGAGGAGTAACATCAATGACATACGTGGGTTGGCTGTTTACAGGTTTGATCTTTGGGGCGGGCGTTGCTGTGATACTGATGGTCTGGTTTCGGCAGAGACGTAACTCTGCCGAAACCGCTGCTCCACTGATTGTGCAACACTTTAAACCCTTGCCCACCAGCGAGATCACGATTTCAGAACGCACCTTTCCCTTGCGGGTGCGGGCTGATCTGCAGATCGCCATCGATCAGCTGTTTGGCGAGGGGATTACGGTCAGGCATTTTTGCGGTATACGTGGCGAATATGGACATCAGGAAGTCAGTCTGGCAGGCTGTCTGATGGTGGGGCAACATTCGGAAATGGTCACGGTTCCTCCCCAGTATGAAGAAGTCAATGTCGGAGAAGAGCAGCCTGTACGTGTATTGAAAACCGGGCTCTGGTTACTGGAAAAAGAGGGGATTCGTTTTGTAGTCGTTCTGGCACCCGCCGGCCATTATGGTCGGATTACTGGTGTGGACCTGCAGGTCGGCACGCCGAATACCCCGGAGGGGACCAGGATCGCGCAGGAATTCTTTAAGCAACTGGAGCAGGCCATTCAACGGGCCAGATCCTACCGGGGAAAAGTACTTTCCCTGGAACTACTCGAACATTCCTATACCGGCGAGTCCAAGGGGATTACAGTACATCATCTGCGCGAAGTCGCGCGGGATCAGGTGATTCTGCCGGCGGCGACACTGGAATTGCTGGAGCGGAATGTGATTCAGTTTGTCAAACAGCGTGAGCGGCTCTCTCAATTCAAACAGTCGACGAAAAAAGGAATCCTGTTTTACGGTCCGCCCGGAACAGGCAAGACGCATACCATTCACTTTCTCTCGAGCTCCCTGCCCGCGCATACCACACTTTTGATTTCCGCCGAACAGGTCGGGATGCTGGATGAATACATGACGCTGGCCCGCTTGCTGCAGCCCAGCATCGTAGTCCTTGAAGATGTCGACCTGATTGCCCGGGATCGCAGGAGTATGAACAATTCCTGTGAAGAACTGTTGCTCAATAAGCTGCTCAATGAAATGGATGGTTTAAAGCCGGATGCAGAAATTCTGTTTATTCTGACAACGAATCGGCCGGAAACACTGGAAGCAGCGCTCGCCTCCCGTCCTGGTCGTGTTGACCAGGCGATTGAGTTTCCGCTCCCGGATACAGAAGGACGACGGAAACTGATCTGTCTCTATGCAGAAGGAGTGACGGTCGGGGAAGACATTGTGGAAGAGGTTCTCAG
>JAGQQP010000936.1 GCA_020426085.1 Planctomycetaceae bacterium
TTTCTGGGCGGCTTCTTTCAGTTGTGCATCGCGTGCTTCACTTAACTGCGAGACAATAATCTCTGCCGATTCCTGATCAACACCTTTTTCCATCAACGCCGCCTGGATCTGCTGATTCGAGGCACCATCCCGCATCTTCTCTGCCGCAAACTGATACAACGCCTGTACGATCTCATCCTGCGACATTGCTTCTGCATCACTCATAGCTCATTCCCTCTGATGTAATTCGTCGATTTTCCGAAAGTAATGCAGAAGATCTCGTCGCGCTGATGTCCTCCTGCTCGAACTGCGCCGGAACCAGCACAGATACTCACACTTATACCATACTGATCACCAGTCCAAAAACATATTCAGAACGTTTCAGAATTAATCTAAGAAAAACAGAGAGTCCGTGTCAGTCCCGAACCTGTAGGATTATTGCACCTGTTCTCGTAGCGTTTCCGTGTTCTGAAAAATTGATTCCACGCACTCACTCAAATCTTCGGAAGTAATATGCGAGTGTCCGATATTTACCAGCTGTGAATACACCGACTGATCTGCTTCGTTGGTGAAACATTGAAACGCAGCCTCGGCCAGCCCCTGAGCATATTGCGGGCCGACTCCCAGTGCCGCCAGTTGTCCCGCCACACTCGCATTAATGTCTTCCACATCCATTAAACAGACAATCCGGCCCAGACCAAACGCATAACCATACAGCGTAAAACCCATTACCTGCACCATCAGTTCGTCTTCCAGTACCCACCGCGGGTCTGCTGTGACCGCTTCCACAAACGGATCTGTTTTGTCTTCCAGTCGGCCTAACATGAATTCTCCTTCAGCGTGATTTCAGAAACTACTTTGTTTTCATACTCACAATCCACAGTTCCGTGTGCCTCAACAAATTCTTCATTTTTTAGGTGGTAACAAAATTTTAAACACACACGTCCGCCATGTTCCCGAACGACCTTCCCGTACAGAAAAACGGTCATTATCACCTTTTGCGCAACAAGCTGCCAACCGAAGTCTTCCGCGTGAAACTGTCAGACATGGATGCTCTTTTAGCGACAGGGCGTCAGGTAACTCTTCTTAATTCGAATGCGTTTTAGCAATTGGGATGAACCGGGGCTAATGCCCTTCGGCTAATTTCTGTAAACAAGATCAGCCGCACGGCGTTAGCCCCGGTTAACTCCGATCTCGAAAAGATCGCTCACCTGCGAATTTGAAGGAAATCTGCTCTCAAACACAATCAGGCTGAACGTATTCCGTAGGCCTCCCATGTAATCACTTCAAACCTGCGGTTTTTATCCGTTTCTGCCAGTCCGAATGCTTCGCCTTATATTCCTGAAATGCCTCGTATTCTTTGGAGAGGATCTGTCCGTCT
>JAGQQP010000937.1 GCA_020426085.1 Planctomycetaceae bacterium
TTTGTCTTCTTTAAAGCCGGGGTCTACCACGAAGTACTGATATTCGACCACCCCTTCTGCGGGAATCTGGTAGGGTTGTTTTCGCATCTCAAAGACCGCTTCGGGAACTTCCGGCAGATGCCAGCCTTCGCGAAACGCGGGGAGTTTCGGCATGTCTTTCACATCACCATAAGGCATCCCGCCGTCAACCCAGTCGCGGAGCACTTTCTTGTCCTCATCCGACATGAATCGGGCATTGGCATAATGACCATATTTCGGACTCGCGTGCCAGGGGGGCATGCGGCCGTCATCAATGGTTTCCAGCATCGTATCTGCCCAGCCCCGGACTTCGTCATAGTCGGTCAGGCTGAAGGGGGCGATCTCGCCTTTACGATGACATTCCACGCAATGCTGATTTAATACCCGTGCGACTTCTTTACAGAACGTCAGACTGGTGGTGACTTCCGTTTTTTTGACGCGTCCGATGAAACAACCGTTTGGTTCTGTCACCGCCAGTTTGACTGGTTTTCCCGAGAGAACCTGATCCAAAGCGTTTTTCAGATCATTCGACGTCGTTTCGGCGCGGGAAATACCAGGCAGATACTGATTGTCAATCCGGCCCCGGTACTGAATCTTCAGGTTTTCATCCAGAACGAACACTTCCGGAGTCCGCACCGCCTGGTAGCGATCGGCAACTTCGTTCCCGTAATCCTTCGCCATGGGAAACTGAATCTTGTATTTCTTAACATAAGCCTGCACGTCTTCCAGCGAATCCTGCTGGTTACTGTTCACACCAATCAGCCTGACGCCCTGAGGCTGGTACGCCGCCTGCAATTCATTCAACTTCGGCCCGTACAGACGTGCCAGCGGACACTCCGCTCCCAGAAAGCAGACCACCGTAACTTTCTGATCGGGCTGTTTTTTAAGCTCGATTGTCTCACCAGAAGTGGTGGGGAGCCGAAACGTCAAATCAGCGGGGGAGGGTGAAGCAGTGGGTTTATTTGCCCAGAGTGGATTTCCACAAACGAAAATAAATAAAACGAACATGCTTAGACAGCGACAGAACATATAGCGATCCTTCCTCCTGCAGTTAGTTTATAGACAGGAGCTGTATTGTATCAACTGGCTGGAAACCCTCGCAAGACCCACTGTACGGAATTGAAGCCCGTCTCGTTGATTGCATCAATTCATTTAGATATACTCGGCCTAACTTGAACTGGTTTCAGATTTTGGCAAAAGTATGAAAATTGAGTTCAGCTGAATCTGAAACGGTTCGCTGCAGTGTGCTCCTGTTGAACGACAAAGGAAGGCGTAAAGTGAAAGCTCCACGAAGCGGCGGCGGTTGGAAAGCAATTAAATA
>JAGQQP010000093.1 GCA_020426085.1 Planctomycetaceae bacterium
ACTCGATCGCCACATCTTTCGCACCTTCGATTTCATAGATGGAATGTGGAATCTCCGGATCGGTAATAAATGCTTCGTAAGCAGCATCGAACAGGATAATTGAACCGTTGGCCCGGGCATAATCGACCCACTGCTTCAACGTTTCTTTTGTCGCCACGGTTCCCGTAGGATTATTGGGATAACAGAGGTAAATCAGATCGACCGGCGATTCGGGCAGGGGGGCCACAAAATTGTTTTCAGCCGTGACCGGGAGGTAGGTCAAACCCGCATAGCGGCCACTTTCATCCGCAGCGCCTGTGCGCCCCGTCATCACATTCGTATCAACGTAGACGGGATAAACCGGATCGGTTACAGCGACTTTGTTATTCGCACCGAAGATATCCAGAATGTTTCCGGTATCACACTTGGAGCCATCCGAAACGAAGATTTCGTCTGCTGAGATATCGACGCCCCGCGACTGAAAATCATTCTTTGCAATCGCTTCCCGCAGAAATCCGTAACCCTGCTCCGGGCCGTAACCGCGAAAGCTGCCAGCATCACCCATCTCATCGACGGCAGCATGCATGGCTTCACGAATCGCAGCCGGCAGTGGTTCGGTCACATCTCCGATTCCCAGTTTGATCACAGGCGCGTTCGGGTTCTCTTCACAGAATTTATTGACGCGACGTCCGATTTCCGGAAACAGGTAACCCGCTTTGAGCTTGAGATAGTGATCGTTAATAAAAGCCATTTTACGCCTCGAATCTAGATTAATGCTTAACTATAAGTCGCTGGATGACAGCCTGTAATTCGTTTCCATTTCAGAAAAGCCGTTGTATTTTGAAACACTACGAATTGCAACCGACGCACACAGGAGAGACTGTTTTTCGCTAAAAAGGTTCTCTGATTACTCCATCGTGAACGGGCGGGGAAAAGCATTCAGCAGAAATTCCTGAGTCAACGGCTCGATCTGGGATAAGCCGTTATACTCTCTGATTTTACGCTTACCCGTCCAGCGATCAGCGGCACTTTCATACAGTAGTCTGATGCGTGGTAGGGACTCATCCTGCGTTTGATGTTGTTCGACTGCTTTTCCGACAGCGATTGCCACTCCCAGTTGAAACCGGGCCTGCGGATAAAGGGGTGCTCCCAGATCCGCCAGTGACCAGCGCTCGACCCGCATACGGCACCAGCTGCTTAACGGTTGAGGAGCATCGATAAAGGGTTGCAGGTCAGGGGGGAGTTCCCATTTTGCTTCCTCGTCAATCAGCAGAACCACGCGGTCGTGATGACTGGCATACAGTCCCCAGCTGGGCCAGTGATCGAAATAGCCGGTCGGTTCCAGCAGAGGTGCCAGCAGGACAAACCAGACCAGTATCTGAACGACTCGTTCCAAACCGGAATAAGCGGGTAACGCTTCACGATCATCCGCGGGAATGTCCACAGGATCAGCGGGCTTCTGAAGTTGAAACCGTGAATGAAACAGAAAGACATCCTGCAGAATGAAGTAAATGTTCCAGATGAGGACGCCTTTGTAATGATTCAATCCCAGAGGTCCAATCGCGAGCATCAGCGTCAGGTGCATTCCGACTGCCGCCCAGAGCGCGTATTGCCGAGTACGTCGGAATAACAGACCGCAGGCAATCAGGAACTCTCCGATGGGAAAGGAAGCAGCGATCCAGCTCAAAGTCTGTTTCGACCAGTAAGCAGTTGAAATTCCTACTGCGGAAAACAGCCCCTCTGCTAACTGACGCCCCAGCGTCTGAACAAAACTGGCATCGCATTTCGAGAGGGCTGAATAAAAGTAAATACTGATCACAAACAGGCGAAACAACGGAATCGCACGCTGCGGTTTGAGCACCGTGAGAATCAGCAATCCCAGCGCAAACTGATAGGCCCAGGGCTGCAGACGATGCTGATCAAAGAGGACTTCGCACAGAAATGCCAGCAGAAACAGACAGCCACACAGCTTTTGAAACCAGGGACAACATTCCCCCTCAGAATTCTTCTTCAACAGTGATGCTGCCGACAACACCAGAAGACTGATCAGGGACAGACCCATGCAGGCAAACGACAGCCAGTCTGTATTCGTTGGTAACCCGGACACCCATGAAAACAGCGGAACCTGTGGGAAGAGTGTTTGTGGCGTCCAGAGCTTCCAGGTCAGACTCAACAGCACCGACGCAAAGATCGCCATCGTAAGCTTGAGGAATCGTAATTGTAGTTTGAGTGGCTCGCGGATCATGGATTGAATCGCCGTTTTTGATTCAAATTATACCGCACGCCCAGACGTTTCACTGCGTTCTGATCAATCAACTCTCAAGAAATTGCGAATCTGTCTGATCAATTCAGCTCTGTGAATACCGTTCCGTTTGCCTTTTGATCCTCTGCGACCACTTCGACCGCAGTCCCAGGTTCATAGGCATTTTTGCGAAGTACGGCCATCGCCACCGCGGGATATTTACCAAATGACCTGGCTGACGAAGTAATCGTTCCCGCTTCTTCAGGCCCATCGTCTCCCAAAACGAAAACCGTTGCACCCACAGGTGGAACCCATGATCCCTCCAGCCCGATTGATCGAATCTCTTTATTGACGTGCCCTAAAGCGTCAATCCGCGCGATCGGCTCCTGACCCAGATAACAGCCTTTCTTGAATGAAATGGACTGTGCCGTACGACTGGCTTCCTGAGCGAGGTTCGCATCAGTAAGATCCACCCCATAGATGGGATAAAGGGACTCAATCCGAAGTGCGTCAAAGGTCTGCTGCCCTGCGGGAACGGCGCCTGCCTCAAGCAGACTGTTCCAGAACTCGGTGATTTTCACATACTGCAGACTGCAGAGGTATCCCGGCTGGCCAAACCAGTCGACACGCCGCACAGTCAGTCTGGCATCACTGTTTTTAACTCTCATTTGCCGGAACACTTCCAGCGAATCGACGTCTATCTCAAGCTGCTGAAGTATGCCTGACGCGCGGGGCCCGGATAGAAACAGGCAGCCGAACTCCTGCGTTCTCACGAGCAGGTGGGCATCTTCCAGAATGATGTATCGTTCCAGATGTTTCGTGATTTCCTCACTCTGCCCGGGTGCCGTATCAATCCAGATCGAATCTTCATGTAGAAATGCATTGATCTGTCCCAGAATCCGACTCTGGACATTTGTTATAAATGCTTCGCACCCCTGGTCAGGCTTTAAACCCTTAATATCATTCGTACAAAAATTGTGCAGGAATTTCTGTCGGTCTGCACCTGATAATTCGATCTGATCCCGATTACTCAGGTCAAAGACCACCGCCGATTCCCGGGCAGCCTGATATTCTTTTTCAGGAGAGCCAAAATGAGATGCAAGGGGATAGATTTCCTCTGGGTGCTCAAAAACCGCACCAGAAGCTTGTTGTTGAATTTGAAACTGACGTAAAGACATTTTTTTCCAAGTGGGTCGCAATTACAGGTGGGATTTTTTTAATCTCTGATGAAGGCGGGAAGATTCACAGTCACGTGGAACACATGAAAACAGCATCGATTCCTGTGAAAGTAACAGGTCCCCCTTTTGAGGCATCTTATTCCCTGGTAAGGACTTCTATTAAGTCAGGAATAAGATTCAGGTGTATTCAAACACGTGAGAGATGTGAATAACAGCAGTATTTTAGGGGCTCTGCTTTATTTTCCAAGGTCTGGCAGGCGTACTTTCAACAGGAATTCATGAGTCTTAATAAAAGGCCGTTATCATTGACCGTTACGGAAACCCTTTTACGGTGTAACTTCAATGAATTCCGCCTGTTACAGAGTCAGTTGACCTTCTCTATTTTGAGATCATCCACATTCAGAATTCCTGTTCCTCCATTCAAGCCCAGCTGAATGACAGCTTCCCGAGTCTGTGGCGGCACAGAAATGACTTTCTTTTCCAGATGCCAGTCACGACTTCCAATCCATGGGCCCAGATAAGCCTGGCCGATATTGCGGCGAATCGAATCATAGAAATGGATAATGATTCCTGGTTTCTGAAAAGCCTGTTTGCCCTGAGCGGTATTCAGATAACTCAATTTCAGACTGATCTCGAGCGAATTTATGTGGCCTCCATCGATGGCCATCCCCTGTAGAATCTGTGAAAGTCGTTCGGGAGTGTCATTTTCGAATTGCAGATAAGCGGTCCCTTCCGGTGCCTGCGAGGTCATCCGGGTCACCCGTCGCTGATAATGCCAGTTATCGACTTTCTGGTCAGCGTTGGCATCCACTTCAAAACTGCCGTTCACGATTTCCGGTTTGAGTGGATCCGGTTTGACTTCCCGCTTCTCTTCGGAACGTCCTGTCATGGGGACAAACAGTGTGGGAATCAAACGTTTATGCTTGAGCTGCCCCTGTTCTTTTTGAAACAGATGGAACACCTGCTGATAGCGTTCTCCCAGTGGAATCAGCAGCATCCCGCCCTCTTTTAACTGATCGATTAAAGGCTGAGGAACTTTTTCCGGCGAACAGGTCACGATGATTTTGTCAAAGGGCGCTTCTTCCGGCCAGCCCAGATACCCATCGCCGATTCTCGTATGCACGTTGTCATAGTCCAGTTTTTTCAGTCGAACGGCTGCCTTCTTTCCGAGTCCTTCCACAATCTCGATGGTATAAACGTCTTTTACCAGCGCAGACAGCACGGCTGCCTGAAATCCACTCCCGGTTCCGATCTCGAGCACTTTGTCGTCCGGCTGTGGATCAATGGTTTCTGTCATATAAGCGACAACATAAGGAGGCGAAATGGTCTGCTTATAGCCGATGGGTAACGCCAGATCCTGATAGGCCAGATGTTTCAGATTCGAACTGACAAATTCATGCCGGGGAACCTGGCGCATTGAGGAGAGAACACGCGGATTTTTGATCCCCTCTCCTTCGATATAGCGGGTCACCATATCATTACGCTGATTGCGAAAATAAGCGCTGCTTTGTGAATAAACCGAAGCGGGAGTCACAAAAAATGAGAAGCCAGTCAGCACACAACTGGCCAGGTATATAAGCTGCCTCATGAGAAACCTCGATGCAGTCTGTGATTGAAAAAATCGATTTGAACAGGAAACAGCAGAAATTATAGCACTTTAAGGGGACCTGCGTTAATGGCGATTTCCCGTTATTCAGGGCTGTTTCAGCAGATTGAAACCGGTTTTTTTAATTTCTATCCACACGGATCGGGGAATTCGCTATGATGCGGGCCTCTCAGGATTCAGGAAGATTTTTTCAGTGGATGGATTCCAGTCAGATGCAAATGTTTCGAGTCATATTCGCCGTAAGTCTGGTATTGTGTACCTTCACTCTGAAGGGTTGTGGCAGCGCCACCACTTCTGACAGCCAGCAGCCAGCGTCTTCCGAAAATAAACCGCCTGCTCCGACTGCTGTTGCTTCAGAAGAGACATCAGAACCGACAGAGAAAGCAACTGCGGAAACCCCTGAACCGGTCGACCCCCAGGCAGAAGTCAAAGCTGTTTTTGAAAAGCTGTTATCAATTCGCACAGAACCGGATCCCGATGAATGGATACAGGCCGATAAAAAACTGATCGCATTTGGAAAAACAGCCGTCCCTACTTTAAAAGATGCGATGTCGCATACCGATTCCGGTGCCAGAGAACTGGCCAGCATGTATCTGGCCAGTCTGGGTCCGGAAGCAAAAGAGGCTGCTCCGGTTTTGGAAAAGGCGTTGCAGGACGAATCTCCGTTTACTCAGGTCAATGCAGCCTCTACCCTCACACATTTTCCGGAATATCGTGACAAAGCCATTCCTGTATTAATCAGCCTGACAGAACACCCTGATCCGAATACGCGACTCACTGCCATCTATGCCCTGGGAAATCTGGAATCGCAGTCACCAGAACAGTTGAACGCCATCAAAGCCGCAATTAACGATTCCGACCCGGACGTTCAATTAGCGGCCATCAAAGTCATTGGCCAGATGGGAGAACCTGCCAAAACCACTCTGACGGAATTGCAGTCACTCATCGATAACACCGATACCAGCGAAGACTTGCGCGAAGCGGCGCTCTCCTCAAAATCTCAGATCGAACAGAGCCAGAAGAAATAATTCGATCACGACCGCACTTCGCGACCGCGCTGCCGGCAGGTCGGTACGTTCGATTCCAGTTCAGCCTGTAATGATTATTCCGGTCGAAAGGCTCTGCCGGCTCGCTGCGCGTTCCGAATTAGTTCGGCGAGCCATCTTTTCCCAAGTTCTTGAGCAATTCTGTTTGACTAACAAATTGCGTGACCTACTTTTACTGGCAGAGAGGGGCAACTGACCCGCTCAACGAACAAAACAACGATTTCCTCCGCTTCTTATCGAAGCGAGGATCTACAGCGCGGCAAGGAAAGCTGGGAGCTTTGAGGGGACCTTGCCGCGCTCTTTTTTTGTCTTGGAACCATCTGACTTGATGGTGCTGGATACTGAGATCGCGTGTGATGCTTCTGAAATAATGAATCGCATGGCCGCAGATCAGCACCCTCAAGCGGTATAACTTTGGAAGAGCTCATGGCAACCAGACCATTATGGTTGCAGCGATCCTGCCGCACCGGATTTACTCTGATTGAATCGCTGGTCTCTGTGACGATCACTGCGATTGCCGGAGCCGCTCTATTCTCTGCCATCGGCGCTTCCCTGGGCACCAGTTACTCGGCACTGAATCACAACATCGGCACAGGCCTCGCTGACCAGATGCTGGAAGAACTTGCAGCCGTCCGCTTTCCCGTTGCCAGTGACACCAGACCCGGCTTTCAAAATACCCGGGAATATTTTGATGACCTGGATGACTACGACAGCTGGACTTCCACACCACCAGAAAACAAACAGGGCTACTCTCTCGGCATGGAACCAACCACGATTCTGGAACGATACCCGATTGGCCGTCCCAGTCTCCTGGTCCCGGATACCGGATTTTTAAACAGATTAACCCGTGAAGTTTCAGTAGAACGAATCCAGCCTGACAGCACAGGCACAGGCTGGGAAGTGACTCAATCGAATACCAGTTATCGCAGGGTGACCGTCACCATCAAACTTGTTATGAATGCAAACTCACCAGCACAGGTGATAACGGAGGCAACAAGAATATTCAGCTATGTTCCACTTTCACCCTGATAACTTGAAGGCTGCTTCGCCTGTAGTTTCAGAGAGTCCGTTTCACGCAAAACGGCCTTGCGTACCTTGCTGCGCAGTACGAAATGGGAATTCCCGCCGTGGCTTCACGCTCGTCGAACTGCTGATGTCGATGGCCATCTCTTCCATTCTGATTATTGCTCTGGCAGGCATTGTGACTGCTACGCAATCCGCCTGGCAGCATACGCGGGGTATTGAAGACTCTCAGGCACAGATCAATGCCACCTTTGATCGAATTAAACTGATGATCTCACAGGCTGGCGTCTATCACGTCAGTGGGCAACCACCGCGCGTGGGACTGGCGGTCGTCACAAATTCCTGGAACAGCATTGATATTCCCAACACTCTGGTGGTCTGGTCAGGTGGACGGAACGGAGGCCTCAGCGAACAGGGAACCATCACGCGCTTGCCACAACTCAATGAAATTCTGATTTATACGGTCGATCCGGCTGACCCACACAATCTGATCGAAATCGCTTTTCCTGATGTAACGACCACAATCGATTTCAACAGTTCCTCCTTCAACGGCACGATCCGCTCCGCCATTAAATCGAACAAGGGGGAATCAACACTGTTGAGCAATCGAATTAAATGCAGCCAGTATGTCCTCGGTGGAAATCCCTGGGGGCCCATGGACGGAAATGTCTTTTTCCGTCTGGTCAAAACGCCCAGTGATTCCAGCTTGAGCAGTGTTTCACCGGGAACATCAGCCTGGATGAATCTTGCCTGGCCTCAGGGAACTGTCAGTGCCAGCAGCGGCCTGCGACAGGTTACCGTTAACTGTGAAGCGCAATTCGAAACCGCAGAACAGACCGACTTGAATGAGATCAATTCCTCATCTGCTCTGCCATTTTTTGCATCCGGTTCGAGGTACTATGCATACACACCTTAAAGCAATGCAACTACGAAATTTGAAAGCGGGTGACGAACGTCGTCGGCAGTCGCTGAAGGTGCGCACTTCGCGTGCAGGGATCTCGATGATTCTGGTGATGTTTGCTTTAAGTATGTCGCTCGTGTTGACTTATTCCTTTATCCAGACCCAGAGCGTACTCACTCAGGTTACCGAAAATGGTTCGAAACGTAACCTGGCTATGAATGCCGCCCGGGCAGGAATGACGGATGCATTGAATCGTTTGAATTCACTGGAATGGACCGGAGTGAACGACCGGTACCAGCGCGAGTTTCTATCCGACGCGGATGGAGACAGTACGTATGCGGTCTCCTTTGAAACGATCGGGGGCTCCATTGACTCCGTGCTGGAGCTCAATGTCCATTCACTGGGTGCCTGGACCTCCGCAGCCAACAGCAACATGCGATCCGAGTATCTGATCACGGCAAAAATGCGACTGGTTCCTCGACTGACGGGCCGAACAATACTACCGGGCGATTCCGCGACTGCCACCGATCAGATTACCAACTCGGGAGACTTCGATCAGATTCGACAATACGCGCTGTTTGCTGAAGCAGGTTCCAGTTCACTCATTCTGGATCCGTGTGACCGCATTGATGGTAATATCTGGCTCTACGACAACCTGGTACTCTACCAGGACCCGGCCTGGAGTTCATCGGTACGGGACGAGTTCCTGGAGGATGTGGGAAAGCGGTTTGTCTCTTTTCCCGCGGGTTCATCAAATCTCTCAGAAGCTACGATTTCGTATCCGCACCCCATCGCAGGATCGGTGACGTATTACGATTACCCTTCCAGTTCGAACCGAAGCGATTTATCAGACCTTAAACTGCACTGGTCTACAACCAGTAACCGCCTGCGCATTCCCAGCTCAAACTACTCTGCATTTTCCAGTTATCGACTGTACGAAGGCGGCCCGCTCTATCAGGCAGTTTCGCTGAATTCCTCTTTGTATAATGTCACATTAAAGCCGACCCCCGATAATCCACTGGGTATCTTCTATCGCAGTGGCAGTCTGAATGTGTACGACAATGTGGTGATTCAGGGAACACTGGTCGCGACATCAAAAATCACGTTTCACGGTACAGGCATCCATGTCACCGCCTTCAACTGGAAAGGCTCGGATGGCGGACCGCTGGTTGTCGATGCAGACCGCTGGCCGAGACTGCCGACAGTGATCGCTGATAATATTGAATTTATTCGTGAAACACAGACCACGCTCGAAGGAGCCATCGTATGTCAGGGAACCGTCGTCGGTGCCGGCGGATCTGTCGATTATCCGAACGTCACTAACATCACATACACAGGCACTGCAACGGCAACTTCGATCGAACAGCCTTACAGTACCGTCACACTCCGGGAATACCGACTGCTCGATCTGATCTCCGCCAATGGGAAATACGCGATCTGGCTGGAAACAACGGGAACCGGGCAAACCGGACCGACTGGATCCTGGTATCCCATCATCGGCGTCGACAATGCACACCAGCAGGTAACGGTTCGCGGCGAAATTGATATCGCTTCACCCACCGGTTATGAAATCAAACGACACAAGCAGGCATTAACACAGATTCGCGGTCCCATTTGCGCAGAAACTTTCAACTTCCATCGACTCAATGAATGGGTGCTCTCCAGTTCGTACTGGAACGACCGTAAAAATAATTGGAACTATGAAAACAACCTGCGACGCCATTATGGCTATTCGGAAATCGGATTCACCGAGTGGCTGGAGAACCCCTACAACTTTACGGGCTGGGGTTCGTACTACCAGTCTTACGGACTCAACCTGGAACCCACGCTGCATATTCAGCATTTGAAAGATCAGGCTTATCGCTGGGAACCACCACTGTTTCAACCTTTCGACGGCGAAAAGACGAATCCGGAGCTCTCCGGGTATCGCTGGTCGCTAATGGACTGGAAAGAGACTCAATGATTTTGTTAGTGAGCATAGATGCAACACCATGAACCTCATCACCGGCTGAGAGGCAGGTCTCCTTTGAAAAGAAGGATGCCCACAGAAAACCTGCGCGCCGCTCGAAACGGTTTCACACTGGTCGAGCTGATGATTGTGGTGCTCCTGCTGTCGATTCTGGCAACTGTGTCCCTGATTTCCACTGACAGCAGCGGTTCACTGGCCCTTGATGCCACCGCACGCATGCTGGCAGCGGATTTGCAACTGGCCCGGAATCATGCCATCAAATTTAATACTGAATACACGGTCGATTTTGACCTGAATGCACAGACTTATGAAATTCTGCATACCGGAGCGGGTGATTTACCGGTTCCTAAAAACAATCTTGCGGGAACCGGCGTAGATGCAGACCGCTATCTTAAACAGATACAGGTCGATTCTCTGAATCTGCCCGGCCAGGCGGTTCTCAGACAAATCAAATTGAAAACATCAACTGCAGCGGTCAGCGATCTTGCATTTGGTCCGCTGGGCGGCACCGGGCCTGCGCGCAACGAGGACACGGTCCTGATGCTGACCACTCAAAAAAATGGAAATACGTTTTACATCCTCATCACCGTTTCCTGGGTCACAGGCCAGGCATGGGTGGATGAGATTCAAACTTTATAACACACTGCGATTCATTCACTGAAAACGAAACAGAAAACATGATTTCAATCAAACGATCACAAT
>JAGQQP010000938.1 GCA_020426085.1 Planctomycetaceae bacterium
AACGACGATGATTCTTTCACAACGGGACTGGATGTCGAAACGGGAATCGCGCGCTGGAAAATCAAGCGTCCCCGAGTTGCCAACTGGACCTCGCCTGCAATTTTAAAAGCTTCCCCCGAGTCGGAACCGCTGGTTTTATTACAGTCCAGTGAAGGGGTCGATGCGATTTACCCGAAAACTGGGGAAACCGTCTGGCAGTACGAAGAGGGGGCAGGGCGTATTCCGTCTACGACAGTGGGAGAGAATACACTCTTCGTCCCTTCCAAGGGGTTAACTGCATTGACTCCGGGATCCAGCAGTGAGCCACCGAAGGTCTTGTGGTCTGAGCAGAAACTGTCACCCGGTACTGCCAGTCCGCTGGTGTATCAAAAAAAGGTATTTACAGTCAACAATGCCGGTGTGCTCACCTGTGCCAACCCACAGACAGGGGATGTGATCTGGCGACTACGCCTGAAAGGCCCCTTCAGTGCTACGCCGATCGCAGCAGCAAATCATCTTTACCTGATCAACGAAAAAGGATTATTGCAGGTAGTTCAGCTCGGTGAAGAGCAGGGGGAAGTGACGGGAGAAGTTGATCTCAAAGAAACGATCCTGGCAACACCGGCCATTTCTGATAATTCACTGTTTCTCCGCAGTGATCAGCATCTCTGGAAAATCTCTTCCAAGTAAGTCGCTTGTTCTATTGTTGAGAAACAGACTGAATAAAGGAAACACGGGTGTCACAACTGCTGGCTGTTGGACTGGGCGGCTTTATCGGAGCGATTGCACGTTACAGCATTACGGAATTCATGTCGCGAAAATATCCAGGGTTCCCGGCGGGGACCCTGGTCGTTAATGCCACCGGCTGTCTGCTGATCGGCATTCTCATGGCGCTGGTAACACACAGGCAGCTTCACCCTTCCGAACGCGTTCATGAGCATGTCAGCCTGTTTTTAATTACAGGGCTCCTGGGATCACTCACCACTTTTTCCACATTCGGACACGAAACGGTCAGCCTGCTCAGGAATTCTGAGTTGCATCATGCCTTTCTGAATATCTCAGGCAACCTGATTGTCGGTTTCTTTGCCGTCTGGCTGGGGTGGACTTCTGTAGTGTTCTGGCTGCAGAAATAGTGAAGAACAGGGGGTATCCGACAGATATCAGTGCTTCTTCCAGCGGGATTGAGCTGGTATTTGGCCTTCAATCCGATCTGGAATTGTCCATGATCAACTTTTCAAATGTTAAGATTTTCTGATTATAACGATTAAGGCGCATGACGTCTCCAGCCGATATAAAGGCGTAACAGGGGGGATTCTGCCTGACCTCATGCAGGCAGGCAGAATTTTTTATTTCTTACTA
>JAGQQP010000939.1 GCA_020426085.1 Planctomycetaceae bacterium
AAGGTCAACTTGTTGAATTCTATAATCTTACAGCCCGGATCGGGTTTCTCAAAAATGCTTCGCTGCGACAGGTCGACTTGGCGTCAATTCGCAGAGATGCTGTCGGCCTGAATTGCATAACCGTTTCAATCGCGCCTGTGAGAATGTCAAACTGTGCACGATATAACAGTGATTCAGCCAATCTCTTTCAACGCATTGAGAACGGTCTGTACTTCGTCGTCGGTCCCGACCGTGATCCTTAAGCCATCCAGCACGCCATCAGTCAGACCAAATTTCATGTAACGTACCAGAATCTTACGACGTTTTAATTCCTGATAGCGACGCTCATGTTCTTTATCCGGATGCGTGCACCAGACAAAATTAGTCTGGCTGCCAACCGTTTCAAAACCGAGTTGATTCAGCTCTGCAATCAACCGGGCCCGGGTCGCCTGGATTTTTTTCGTATTAGCCTGCATCCAGTCCTGGTCTTTGATCGCAGCCAGTGCTGCTGCCAGCGAGAGGGTATTGCAGTTGTAGCTGTCTTTAACTTTCTGCATCCCCTGAATCAATTCCGGGTGAGCAATCGCAAAGCCAAACCTGATCCCTGCCAGACTGTACGACTTACTGAAGGTACGCGTCACAATGATCCGTTCGCCGGCTTCTGACTGCAGTAACTCTCCCTTGTGGGGCTGATCGCAAAAATCGCCGTACGCTTCATCGAGTACCAGTACGCCTTGTGGGGGAACCAGCGAAATAATCTCCTCGTCCGACCAGCGGTTTCCGGACGGTGCATTCGGATTTGGTGTAAACAGAATTTTACTCTTGGCTGAAACTTCCTGTGCCTGCGAGAGAGGCCAGCTCCAGTCGGGGTTCAACTGAATCTTCTGAAAGCGCGCCCCCTGAATTTCCGCCAGAGTTTCATAGAGCGTATAGCTGGGATAAGGAGCCGAGACCAGATCGCCGGCATCTGCAAACGTTCTCATCAGAATGGTTAATACTTCATCACTGCCATTGCCGGGCAGGATCCAGTCGGGTTCCACCTGAAACAGGTCGGCGGCGACTTTGCGAAACTCAGTCGCCAGCGGATCGGGATAGATGTTCAATCGACCTGACAGCGCCCGTTCCACCGCTTCTTTCACATGCGGCGAAGGAGGATAGGGATTTTCATTGGTATTCAGCTTGACCCAGCCGGACTCCTGCGGCTGCTCACCGGGTGTGTAGCCGGTCATTTGCTCTACCTGGGGACGAAACAGACTCATGATAATGTAAATCTCAATTCGTTTATGTAAGTGGTAAGAAAATCTGAACGTGCGGAGACACTCAGGATCGGACCTGAATACAGACAACTTCGTTCAGACT
>JAGQQP010000940.1 GCA_020426085.1 Planctomycetaceae bacterium
GGAGCGGTTACTGGCCTGAAATTCCAACTGTCGTGGAGCTTTCTTCGGTGTTTAAAGAGGAAATTCGCTCTGATTGGTTCAGAACCCGTTCATGCGCGCATTGAGGTATTTCTGGTGGTTCGCTACAATTCCTGAAATTATCACGTTTTCGTGATTCCGTACTCTATTTTCAGGATTTTGCAGGAACTTCGATGATCTGCTGGTTTCTTTCCATCGAGAGAAATCAGCAGCAGGAATACTTGAATGGCACGTCTGACACAGGCAGATTTATCAGATCTGAATGAGTCGTTTGAAGAACGGACTCCGCTGGAACTGATCCACTGGGCACAGGAAATGTTTGGCACACGGCTCGCAGCATTATCGTCGATGCAGCGAGCAGGGTGTGTCGTAGCCCATATGTTGAGTGAGATTAAGGCTGACATTCCCATTCTGTTTGTCGATACCGGAGTTCTGTTTCAGGAAACCCTTGATACCAGAGATCGCCTGATTCAAGAGTATGGCGTCAACATCGTCACGCTCGAGCCTGCCAAAACAATGCAGGAACAGACTGAGGAACTGGGGATTCTTTATCTTTCTGTCGAAGGGCAGGAGCAGTGCTGCGATCTGCGTAAAACTCAGCCCCTGATCCAGGTTGCCGAACAGTACGATGCTCTGATTGGAAGTCTGCGTCGTGCGGATGGCGGGCAACGCGCCAATGTGCCCATTCTGGCGATTGATCCTGCGATGAACTGCCTGCGCGTCAATATACTGGCAAGTCTCTCCAAAGAAGAGTTTCAGGTATACCTTGAGGAGAATCAGGTGATAACCAACCCGTTGCATAAGCAGGGATACCCGACTATCGGCTGTAACCGGTGTACGACTCCGGTGATGGAGAGCGAACCCGGTCGGGCAGGCCGCTGGCGACATCTGGGGCCCTGGTCACAATATTGCGGGATCAATCCGACGGATGTGGCCGGTAAGCATGCTCCTTCGATTGAACTGCCACAGGATCTGGTCGATCGAATTCTGGGACGTGAAACCGATTTCATGATCTGATTGATGTTACTCAGACTCGGTCGGTTCCAGGTGTAAACGAGTTGTGGAACTCCCCCAGGCGGGAATAAAACCTGCGGCGCGGCTTTTCTGGAAGAACTGCTTTCGATCGGCCTTCGTGTCTGTGTAACCTAGCGTGAATACGGAAGTGAACCCCTGCTTCTGGATTTGGATCATCTCGCGTTCTTTGGATTCGATCCAGTCACCGGTATGCATGTAAGCCGATTCCCAGAGTAATCCATCCGGGTTGTGAGGGTGTGCCTGCTTCAGGTTCAGCCC
>JAGQQP010000941.1 GCA_020426085.1 Planctomycetaceae bacterium
CAGTACGAAGATCATGCGGCCCCTGACGCCCGTCTATGAACTGATGCGGCAGGATGACTATACCGATCAGGAATTGCAGGCCGCCGTCAACTATCTGTTTGAAATGCTGACCTTCCGACCGCCGAGCCAGAAGGAAACCAGCGAATACACGACGATCGTAAAGCAGTCCATCGAAAAACTCGGTAAGGAAGACGGCGTCGTTCTAGGTTTGTCGTCCATCTTTCTCGATCGTGATGCCCTCTTCAGGCCGGAACTTGCGAAGAACGGTCAACCGGATCGCGAGGGGCGGGTCATGCTGCAGGACTGGGAACTGGGGCTGGCCGTCAATCATGCACTGCGCTACATCAAACCGGATGAAGAATTACGGGCCGCGATTGTCGAAGGACGTATGCGGACCAGGGAAGATGTAAAACGGGAAGTGACTCGAATGCTGGCTGACGACAGTATCCGCAAGCCCCGCGTCCTGCGTTTCTTTCGCGATTACTTTGACTATGACCTGGGCGGGTATATCTGCAAAGACGCCCGGGCATTGGCGCAAACAGGTGTGAGCAATCGCGGGCAGGCCCATTATCGTGCCATGTTCGATGCAACTGCCAGTACGGATCGGCTGATCGAACTGATCCTGCAGGAAGACCAGGATGTATTGAAGCGACTGTTGACCACTGACCGGGTTGTTGCCACCGAAGCAGACAAAATCTACTTTGGCAAACGGCGTTCCCGGACAGAAGAGATCGCTGCCAGAAAAGCGGCCCAGAAAGCGGCAGAAGAACTCGCCGGCAAAGAGGCCGCCAGTCCGGGGAAGAAAAATAAAAAAGCTGCCCGGAAAAAACAGGAGCAGGTTAATCACAGTGTCACTCCGGCAGACCTTTCCGGAACGGAGCTCTTTGCCCGCGTCAGTCGCCGCAGCTTTGGCACCGGTTCGATGCGACCGGAACGGATGCTGGCTACAGTGCCCGCTGAGCAACGCCTGGGGATCCTGACGCATCCCAGCTGGCTGGTCTCACATTCCGACGCCATGGATAATCATGCGATTCGCCGCGGGCGGTGGGTTCGCGAACGTTTGCTGGGCGGAGGTATCCCCGATGTCCCGATCACCGTGGATGCCATGCTGCCGGATGAACCGCAAAATACGCTGCGGGAACGGATGCGGGTCACCCGGGAGGAATACTGCTGGACCTGCCATAAGAAAATGGATCCGCTGGGGCTGCCATTTGATATGTTTAACCACGCCGGCCTGTATCGGGAGACGGAACTTGAAAAGCCCGTTGATACAACGGGTGAGATCATTGATTCCGGTGAT
>JAGQQP010000942.1 GCA_020426085.1 Planctomycetaceae bacterium
CGACTATGTTGCGCTCGAACGTGAAAGAAAGGTGCTCCTCCACCCGGCTGCGTTTCACCTGGTATTCGCGCGAGAAAGCGAAGATATTATTTCGGATCAGATTATTCCGACCGTAGTGCTGGTGATATCCACCCGACCGAGTTCGATAGACCAGGTTATTCTCCATCACAATGTCCGTACTCCCTTCGTCATTGTAGAGCCCCCAGCCGCCGTAGCTCCAGGAGAGGATATCATGAATCACATTATTACTGACGGTCGTACCGGGTGAAGGTCCCAGGGTATAAACGCCCCCCATATCACTGAGCCAGCCCCAGCCCAGATGATGGATGTGATTAAATTCGACCTTGTTCCGCACAGCAAGGCTGTCACTGTATCCCCAGCGCCAACCGACCGAGATTCCCGTGTAATAGAAGTCCGCGATCTCATTATGTGTCACCGCATTATCACCGGACTGACCAATCCACACCCCGACGGCACAGGGAAAAAGGCGGCCTCCGTGCCGAATCAGGTTGTTATCAACCTTGATTTTGCCAGTCCGTTCGGCTTCTTTGGAAGCAATCCGGGTTTCACCAACGCGCACACCGCCGGCTCCCAGATCATGCAAATCGCAGCGTGTGACGACACTATCACGACACCCCTTGCGAAACCAGAGTCCATATGTGGCGACATGACCAATTTCACAATCTTCGAATTTCAGATTGCGTCCGCCATCAATCATCACAGCCGCTTCGATCGGAGATGCAGCCTGGGAAGGTTCGAACCCCTGGGGTGGCGTGCGCCAGTCTGTGTGTCGAAAACTGAGTCCGCGAAAGGTCAGATGTTCGACGAACTTTCCCGCAGCAGGATCTCCCTGCAGGACCAGTAATTTCTCAGCAATCGGCGCAAACACCTCCGCGTTTTCAGGCGTCTCCCCTTCCCGGGGAACGTAGTGCAGTTTGCCTCCCGGCGCCAGATACCATTCTCCGGGAGAATCGAGGGCAGCGCGATAATTCTCCAGGAAATAAGCCGTATTCCGGGTCAGTGGATTCCACTGTTTCATCTGCCGACCAGACGTCAGAAGTTTCCCCGTTTTGACATCGAACCCGTCCAGAAACTTTCGGGTATTATCCCACTTGTGAAAGAAGAGAGCCTGCACTCCGGCCCGCTCAGATTCCGGAACCTGCGCTAAAGAAGCCAGGTCTGCGGGATCTGCATACAACGTCTGCCGGGCAATCTTCCTCGGCTTGGGTCCGTCAGTGGTTCCCATTTTCTCCCGACTATTGCGGAGGTA
>JAGQQP010000943.1 GCA_020426085.1 Planctomycetaceae bacterium
TGATCATCCCGAAGCGACGGAGACCGATCTGATCTGGACCTGGCTGGCGATCGCCTGCATGTTCTGTCTGATCGGAGAAATTGTTGCGCTCAAACTGTTTCGGACATAAGACTGGTTATCTGATTGATTAAAGCAATCAAAGAAAGTTCAACTGAATGTTTCAAGGGCTCACCATTGAACCTTTAATTTCGCCTGCGTTGTGGATGACACTGGCGATCCTCTCGGCTGCCCTGCTGATCTGGTACGGCAGGGAGCGGGTCGGTACGCTTTCGAAACGCCGCTGGATCTGGATCCTCAGTTTAACGGGGCTGGGCATGGGGGCCGTGCTGCTGATATTACTCAATCCGATCTGGGTCGAACCGATTGCTCCCCCCGCGGGGAAGCCGCTGCTGACCATCCTGGTGGATGATTCTGCGAGTATGGACATCGCCGATGCGGCCGAGGGAGAAACGCGTTTCCAGTCGGCAACCCGCATTGCCGAAGCGTTGACGGAGGATCTCCAGTCCCGCTTTGAAGTGCGCATCAGGAAGTTCGCCGGTCAGACTGCTCCCACGGACCTTAAAGAACTGGAGACAATTACCCCCGAGGGAAATTTTACCGATCTGACGGGGGCGATCACATCCAGTATGACCGAAGATCGACCACAGGGGCAGGCGCTGTTTCTGCTCAGTGATGGCATTCACAACGGGCCGGGGGGGATCGAATCTCTACTGGAAGTGCTGCGGACCACCAAAGCGATGGCAGTCCCCGTGTATACAAAAACGCTGGGCGGTGACCTGCAGTTAAAGGACCTGGAACTGCTGCTGAATCGCCCGCAGGAACTTTCGTTTGCGGGGCAGAACGTACCCGTCGAAGTGGCCGTCAAACAGCGGGGACTCGTCACCGATAAAGCCAAAGTCAGCCTGCTGTCGGAAGGGAAAGAAATCGAGAGCCATGAAGTACGACTGACGCCTGATGCGACGACAAACGTACTGTTCAATGTGAAACAGAAAACAGCCGGCCTGTACCGCTATGAAGTCCGCCTGGAACCGCTGTCCCAGGAAGCCACTACAGCCAACAACGCGGCAACATTACTATTGCGGGTGGTGCAGGAGCCGATCCGGGTTTTACTGCTGGAAGGGAAACCGTACTGGGACGGGAAATTCCTCATGCGGACACTGGCCGCCGACCCCTCGCTGGAACTGGATGCGGTTGTGAAAGTGTCGGAAACCCGGTATCTGAAACGGACACTGCGCCTGCAGCCGACCAGCACTTCCGGTAATCCCGAC
>JAGQQP010000944.1 GCA_020426085.1 Planctomycetaceae bacterium
CACAGTCGCTTCACTTCAATATAGTTACGCTGAAGTTTTTCTACTTTCTCTTTATTAGACTCGACCTTGGCGATTGCACGCACAGAAACATTGACCAGACGGGAAAACTTGTCTCTTGGTAGACCTAACATATGACGTAGTTCGAGTTTGTTTTCATCTTGAAACACGATGACTCGAATGCCAAATAGTCCGGGAATATTATAGTATTGTTTTTTTGGTGCTTTTTTTGATCTGGTAGCCATTACATCACCTCTCAAACTGCTCATACGACTTCAAAACAATTATATCGATACCATCGAACCAGACAAGCACTTTTGCATGCATTTTTGCATAATCATGGCCAGTCAGAGGGATGAGGTGGTAATTCATCTTCTGCAATCAGCTTGACATAACTCGGAGAGACGATGGAATCAGGATAAATAACGACGTTTTGTCCCTGGCGATCCCGGGCCGACGGCACGAGCAATCCCTGAAAACCCGATCGATATGCTCCACGACCAATGGCCTGTGTCCATGACTCCTCTCCCTGATCCTGAATCGCTTGCCAATCTTCTTCCAGTAGCTCAGTGAGTGAAAATCCAATTTTGCGGCGTACGGAAGAGTCTGTCAGATCTAAAAGAGACTTCACTTTAAATTCGAACCCCGCTATGACACGCGGGCGAATGCTCTGTTTATCAAATCCAAATTTGTTAAACGCCTGGTAGCTCTCCCTGACTGCAGTTTGCACGCTAAGAGATCCATAGATTGCTCTCAAGCTCTGGGGGTTCCATCTTCCTCCGAAATAACTGGCACCATTACCTGAAATGAGATCAGCTTTATTCGCATATCTCACCCCAGCCGAACGAAAAGCGATCTCTTTTTTCGCAATCGAATGAGGACGTATTTTTTCAATGCGATCAAATAAATCCTGTACCCCGGGTGCTTCTTCAGTCAAGGTTGTCTGTCTCCCTGTAAAACCGGTTTCACGGTGCTGACAGATTTGATCTCAATTCAGGAATCGCACTGATTAATCAGCCTGCGCGTGTTTCCAATTGACCCCCAGCATACGTAGACAGGTATTCCGACTCAAGTACGAAACTGAGAGCGCCTAAGGTCGATCGACGTATCGTGCCCCGTAATAGAGATTGAGCAGACGATACTTCTCTTCGGATTCCTGGTAGTCGGATTTCAAACGTTCCCAGGCGGCTTCGAGTTTTTTTGAAATTGTGAAAGCTCCGTCAGCCGCGGCGAGCTTTGTCTCTTCGTGCTTCTTTT
>JAGQQP010000945.1 GCA_020426085.1 Planctomycetaceae bacterium
CTTCCCCGTCATCTAAACTCGAATTAATCTTCCCGGCTCAGAGATCAGACAGCCGACGTGCCTTCCAGCCAGCGATTCACGATCTGAGGCACATGTTCGACCGCGGTCCCTTTGATCCAGTGGAATGCGACAGGCTCCGATTCCAGGTCCGGGCTGACAATCAGTTTTTCCGCGCTCGAACGTGCCTTGGTCAACAGACCGGCAGCCGGGTAAACCGAGAGCGAGGTGCCGACCACGAGCACTTTCCCAGCGTTACTCACATGTGCTGCCGCGACTTCAAAGTTGTGAATCAATTCTCCAAACCAGACGATGTGCGGCCTTAACTGGGCTCCCTGTTCGCAGAGATCCCCCAGATGGATATCCTTTCCACCGATTTCATAAATGAGAGCAGGATCTGCTGTGCTGCGGGCTTTTATCAGTTCTCCATGCACGTGGATCACATGGCTGGAACCTCCGCGCTCATGGAGATCATCCACATTCTGAGTAATCACGACGACCTCATATTTGCTTTCCAGTTCAGCCAGTGCCTGATGCGCCGCATTAGGTAAAGCCGCAACCGCTTTCCGTCTCCGTTCGTTATAGAAATCCAGCACCAGTTGCGGATTCGTTTCCCATGCCTGGGGTGAAGCCACTTCGGTAATCTCATACTGCTCCCAGAGCCCTCCCATATCGCGAAATGTCGGTAAACCGCTCTCGGCACTGATTCCCGCGCCGGTCAGTACGACGATTTTATGGGGATCGATGGGATCGGACATGTCTGTTCTCTCTCTGGTTTTCACTGGATTCATCTGGATTTCACCTGCACAATGTTAACCCTGACACTCGGATCGAGCGGAAAGTTCAGTCTGTCTGTTACGCATCCTGTTCGCCCCCATCAGCGTCATAAGCTTCTCGCTCAAACGGATTATCGCGATAAAACCGACGACCAGACAGCCACATATAGATGGACGAAAGAAAATAAGCGGGCAGCATCAATGGTCCCCAGCGTTCATACTGCTGGACATGGACAAGTTCATGTTCCCGCGAAATCTCGAGGGACGCATCAGTCTGCCCGAGTATCGTATGCCCCAGCGTCAATGCGAGTGTAAACTGACCATGGGGCAATCGCTGAATGAACCACTTCGTGCCCCCCTCATAGAACTCAATCACCCGTCCCTGAATCCGGGCGCGTCCGCCGAAACACATTCCCACACCGCCAATCATTAAACCAATGAGAGTATT
>JAGQQP010000946.1 GCA_020426085.1 Planctomycetaceae bacterium
CCATTGAAGGGAAGTATGAAGGCGAGCGCGTCTGGGTACGCGTTCTGGCAGAGGCTCCGGAAGAATTCGAAGCAGGACGTCGTATGCAGGCTTACGAATTTAACCTGAAAGAAATCTGGTAAACCCTCCCGACAATCACTCGCTCGTTCTGTGCCGGCAGGCAGAAATCTGCTCCCCCTCACCTCATTCCAGATGCAGTGCGCCTTGCCGAATCTGTTGCCCGTTATAGACCTGTACTCTCAGGTTGCTTATGATATCAGTCTCGGAAGCCCGTTTTCCGGAAAGACTCATACCAGGGACAGCAGAGGGGGAAACAGAGAATGCAACTGGGATTTGTGACGGCTATCTTGCCGGATTACGATCTGCGCAAAGTGTTTCAGGTGGCCGCAGAGATCGGCTATGATTGTGTTGAAGTCATGTGCTGGCCTGAGGGTAACGATTCTCGACGTTATGCCGGAATCACGCACATTTCTGCAGAGCAGTTTACCGATGCGGATGTCACAACGATTTCTCAACTTTCCGATGAATTCGGGATCGAGATCAGTGCGCTGGGATATTATCCGAATCCTCTCTGTCCCGATCTGGAAGAAGCCGGTAAGTACGTAGAGCATATTCAGAAGGTCATCTCCGCTTCGGGTAAACTGGGTATCAACCGCATGAATACGTTCATCGGTCGGGACTGGAAAAAATCGGTCGACGAGAACTGGCCTCGATTTCTGCAGACCTGGCCTGAGATTATTCAGCATGCAGAACAGCAGCAGGTGCGCATTGGAATTGAAAACTGTCCCATGTCGTTTACTCAGGACGAATGGCCGGGCGGGAAAAATCTGGCCTGCACGCCTGCCATCTGGCGGCGTATGTATGCGGATATTCCGAGTGAATATTTCGGGTTGAACTATGATCCTTCTCATCTGGTTTGGATGCAGATGGATTATGTGGCTCCCATTCGTGATTTTGCCGATCGGATATTCCATGTGCATGCCAAGGATGTACGCGTCGATCAGCATCGGCTGGACCAGGTGGGAATTATGGCCTGCCCCCTTGAATATCATACTCCCAAGTTACCCGGTCTGGGGCAGGTTGACTGGGGGCATTTTTTTTCACAACTGAATGAGATCGGCTATCAGGGACCGGTTTGCGTGGAAGTCGAAGATCGTGCCTACGAAGGTTCCACCGAGTCTTGTCTGGCTGCATTGAGGCAGTGT
>JAGQQP010000947.1 GCA_020426085.1 Planctomycetaceae bacterium
CAGAAAAGATTCATACTGTTCGAGACAGGCAAGATCTGCAGATAATGTCTCCGATTTTCGTCCCAGTTTGCGGATCTGGCTGGCAACCTCTTCAGCTGCCGCTTGCGATTTCCGATAATGAATCAGCACGTCCGCACCCGCTTGAGCCAGCTCAAGCGCGATTGCTTTTCCTATCCCGCTGGAAGAACCTGTTACCAGAACTTTCTTACCGGTGAGATTACAGAACGAAGATACAGACACGTCATAACTCCATATTTAAAAAACACTTAAGCAGACAAATCGCATGTTTTTTCGCGAATAATTAGATAAACTGGATAAATACTAGTTGACGATCGCTCATGGCACTACCATAATTGCCATCGAATTAAGGGAGCGTTCTTGGCGGTCATATGAGACCGAAAAGCGTCTTCCTCATATCACATCTTTCGCCTGTCTGGCAAATAATACAAGTAGTTGAGTAAGTAATTCAGCTTAGATCTGCGCGCCATGTATTACAGGCGATTTAGGGCCACAAAATTGTAAAGTTGGTATGGCCAGCGATTGGCTGCTTGTTTTTTTGCGATTCATTCTCCCCACTTGACTTGTGAGCGGAACGAACAGATTATGCCCCACAGGCCGGTCGTTGAAAACGAACGACGGTTGAAAATGAGCTTTTTTGCATGAATTTAAAAAAGGAAACTAGTAATATGGCCACAAACCTTGTGGATCCGCCCCAAGAAGGAACGACACAGCGTTTTCCCACTCTGCCAGATCATCTTGAAAAGAATCTGGTAAAGGTCTTTAAGTTGCTGTCTGACGAGACACGACTGCGAATTATGCTTTATCTGGCCCAGGAAGAAGAGTTATTCGTTACGGCATTATGCGAACGGCTCAATCAGAGTCAACCTGCTGTCAGCCACCACCTTGCACTGCTGCGAGATGCCGGACTGATCGAAGCACGACGGGATGGAAAACACAACTTCTATTCCATCTGCCGTGAACACTTCCATTCCATTATGGGAGAGCTGTTCAACAGTTTTAATGATCCCGATGAAAACATCATCCGAATCGATAACTTCACACTGACACAAAATCTGAGCTGATCCCTGAATCAGTCTCAAATCTGAAAAATCCACCGAAGAGGCCGACCATTGACAGTCGGTCTCTTTTTATTTGTGCTCATCTTTGATAGAACATAGCAGATTTAACCAGATTTTTTCCAGG
>JAGQQP010000094.1 GCA_020426085.1 Planctomycetaceae bacterium
TGGCAGGAAGCACTCACCCTCGATCCACAGAGTGCATTTACCCGTTACAATCTTGCGCGGAATAAGATTCGTCTGAATCAGGATTCTGAGGCACTGGCAGACCTGAATCTGCTGTTGAAAGAGCATCCCGAGTTTGAGCTGGCAGAACAGGGGCTGGAGTCTCTGGTGATTTCACCCGATTCAAAACTATCTGCCGACGAGTTTCAGGCTGCCGCCCACAGTCTGGAACAACTGGCCCGGTTCTATGAACAGACCGGGCGCAAGCCATTTCAGAAGCACGCATTACAATTGGCTGAAATCGCAACCCGGCGCAGTGAAGAACAGAAATAAGTTGCACCACTTCGAGCTGTGAACGGTTCCAGCCGGATTATTTATTTTGACTGCAGATCGAAATCGATTGTATTTTCACCTGCTTTGACTTCAGCCGTCAGCGTGGTGTCTTTATTGTACTGGGCAGGAACCTTTTCTTTGGGAACCTCTTTTTGTGCTTCCTTCGTTTCGAGGTTGCCTTCAGGAGCTTTGAATGTGGTGATGCTCACTGTGTGTTTTCCAAGTTTGGCCCCTTTGAGCGTCGAGGTATAATCCAGCTCATACTTACCTGTCGCATCGGTGGTTCCTGATGAAGTCCGTCCGCTTTCCGGCTGGAATATAACGAGTGCCTCTGCAAGTGGAGTACCATCAAGGGTAACGGTTCCTGTAACAGTTCCTGTTTCCGGCACGTCATCGGGACCCGAACTGCAACCATCACACAAAAAAATGCCGCAGACCAGTAAAACAACAACGCGAAGTTGAGCATCAATTTTCATCAGGAGCGTCTTCTACCTCAGACTAAATTGGAAAATGATTGTTGAAATTTGTGAATGACCAGACGAAGTTATCGAAATCAGCCAGCTGAATCCACAGAACACCCGTCTTTTGCAGGCAAAAACAGAATGAAATCCGCATTCGATATTCGAAACAATGTACAAACAAGTGTGCAAAGAAAAAAATCAGGCCTCTGCACATGAGAGAGACCTGACTTCGATGATAGTCTGCTTTAATTTTGACCCTGGTTAATAATCAGTCTGCCTGTACCAGTGATTCACTTTTGGTTGTAATCACTTCCATCAGTTCATTCCAGGATTTCACAAAAGACTCTGCTCCCTCTTTCTGCAGCCGGGCAGCGAGTGCCTGATTATCAACTCCTGCCTGAGTGAATTCGTTGAGCAAGGATTCACTGTCACCTCCATCGACGGGCAAAGCGTCCCCGACTTCACCATGATCGGCAAAGGCATTCAGAGTCTGTTCCGGCATCGTGTTGACAGTAAACGGCGATGCGAGGGAGGTGATATACAATACGTCGGATGCATTGGGATCTTTCGATCCGGTACTGGCCCAGAGCAGACGCTGCGGGCGGGCACCGAAGTTCAGAGCCCGCTGCCAGCGGGGTGAATTGATCAGGTCTGCATAAGCTTTGTAAGCTTTGAGTCCGATGGTAATCCCCAGACGGTTGTGAAGTGCTTCAGGAACCTCATCAACAATAGCGCGGTCCCAGCGGCTGATAAACAGGGAAGCAACGGAACCGACGGCAGGATTGAGTCCCGCTTCAATGCGTCGTTCAACGCCTCTCAAATAAGCTTCGGCAGCATCAACATAATGCTCGCTGGAGAACAACAGCGTGACATTCACAGGGATCCCGGCAAAGGTGGCTTCCTCAATCGCAGGAAGTCCTTCTTTCGTACCGGGGATTTTGATCAGTACATTGGGGCGACCGGCACGTTCATGCAGATCTTTCGCTGCCGCCAGAGTGCTCTCGGTATCGTAAGCGAGCAGGGGGGAGACTTCCAGGGAGACCCAGCCATCCACGCCATCAGTTCGGTCCCAGACCGGGCGAAACAGATCAGCAGCCTGCGTGATGTCATCCAGGGCCACTTCAAAGAACAGCTCTTCACCTTCTTTGCCGTTCTTAAATTTTTCCTGAATGGAGCTGTCGTAAGATTCGCTGTTTTTGATCGCCTGATGAAAGATGGTCGGATTGGAAGTAAGTCCGGTTACCGAAAGTTCATCGATATAACGCTGCAGAGTCCCGCTGGAGAGCAGGTCTCGAGTGATATTATCCAGCCAGAGACTTTGTCCCAGGTTGTGAAGTTGCTGATTCGCATTCATCAGTATAACCTCCAGAAATGGTGGTGAAACTTGCAAAGATGAGAAGACTGTCAATGAGAGGTCTCATTGTCGTCAATTTTCTCAGTCAATGGAAGGCTGAGTCGAATCGTATCTTCCCCGGTAGCATAATAATTCCTGAGCTGCAGTCAGGCAGGGCCACTCTGGCATGCAGGGTGTCAGAGTGACGCATCTGTTTCTGTCGAAGCTGCACCGACGGTTGTCAATTCAGCTGCTTTCTGGTTTGCTGCCGATTCTTTGTTGACTCCCTTTTTCGACTTGCGTGCATAACGTCGCAGCACAACATAGAAGACCGGGGTGAGAAACAGACCGAACAGGGTGACTCCCAGCATACCGCTGAAAACCGCTGTTCCGAGCACGCGCCGCATTTCAAAACCGGCACCGGTGGCGATCAACAAGGGTATCACACCCAGAATGAATGAGAACGCCGTCATCAGAATCGGTCGTAATCTTAATCGACAGGCATCAACGGCAGCCTGGAACCGATCCTTGCCGGCGTCTTCTTCCGCTTTCGCGAATTCAACAATCAGAATGGCATTCTTACAGGCCAGACCTACCAGAACGATAAAACCGATCTGTGTCAGAATGTTATTGTCCATACCGCGAAACCAGATACCAATGATGGCAAACAACAGGCAGAGGGGTACGATTAAAATAATCGCCAGGGGTAAAGTCCAGCTTTCGTACTGGGCAGACAGGGTCAGGAATACGAATAAAACAGCGAGAGGAAAGAGAAAGACAATCGTATTTCCCGCCTGACGCTCCTGAAAGGCGATCTCAGTCCAGGCATAACCAAAGCCCGGTGGCAGATTCTCGTCAGCCAGTTGTTCCATCGTCGCTAATGACTGCCCCGTACTGTAACCCTGCACGGTATTTCCATTGAGATCCGCAGCCGGGAACAGATTGAAACGGACGATTCGATCCGGTCCCGCTGTCCGTTTCAGTTCTACGACTGATCCGAGAGGCACACTTGTGCCACGTGCACTGCGTGTTCGCAAACGCAGAATGTCGTCCGGCTCATCACGGAATTCTGGTTCTGCCTGAGCTGTCACCCGGTATGTTCGACCGAGGAAGTTGAAATCATTCACATAGACCGAGCCGAGATAGACCTCAAGTGCTTCAAAGATATTGCTGATGGGAATATCCAGCATCTGGGCTTTGGTACGATCCACGTTCGCATAAATCTGGGGCACGCTGATCCGGAAATTGGAGAAGACCTGAACCAGGCCCGGCTGTTCATTCGCCTTCGCCAGCATCGTTTCGGTAACCTGGTTTAGCGCTTCAATGCCGGCTCCCCCCTGATCCTGCACATACATTTTGTATCCGCCCCCTCGTCCAATGCCGCGGACCGGTGGTGGGGGGATGATGAAAACCTGTGCTTCGTTGATCACTGCGACTTCGCGACGCAGATCGTCAATAATCGCATTGACGCCTCGTCCTCGCGCAGCGCGTTCCTTGGCATCTTCCAGAGGCAGAAACGAAACAGCGGCATTGGGACTGATGGTAAAGGTCGAACCCGACAGGCCGGCGATTCCCACTGAGTGAGCGACGCCGTCAATCTTGCTGCCGATCGCGGCGACGCGTTGCGTCACCACATCGGTTCGCGCCAGAGAGGCTCCGTCAGGCAGTCTGATACTTACAATGATATATCCCTGATCCTGGGCTGGAATGAAACCTGACGGTACTATGCCAAAACTGAACCAGGTGGCAACCAGCAGTCCGCCGTAAATCAGCAGCGAAACTCCGGAGAATCGGATGATGCGCGAAACAATACCTGCATAAATATTTCCAGTGAAGTCAAAAAAGCGATTGAACGCTCGGAAAAACCAGCCAAATAACACATCGACGATTTTGCCCATCCGGTTTCGTTCTGAGTTTTTCGGTTTGAGCAACAGTGCGCAAAGGGCAGGGCTCAACGTCAGTGAGACAAACGTGGAGAACGCCGTGGAAATGGCGATCGTGAGGGCAAACTGTTGATAAAACCGGCCGCTGAGACTCGGGACAAACATGGTAGGAACAAACACTGCAATCAAAACCAGAGTCGTGGCAATGAGAGCCGAACCGACTTCATCCATCGCTTTATGAGTTGCTTCGCGTGGAGAAAGACCATCGGCAATCAGCCGCTCTACATTCTCAACGACCACGATTGCGTCATCCACAACGATACCGATGGCAAGTACGAGCCCAAACAGTGACAGGGTATTGAGCGTCACACCAAACAACTGCATGGCGGCGAACGTACCGATAAGTGAAATCGGAATGGCAATGACGGGGATGATCGTGGGCCGCCATCCGTGTAGGAACAGAAACACGGTCAGTACAACCAGGATGGTCGTAATGTATAACGTCTCGAAGACTTCTGCGATTGATTCTTCCACATAGTCGGTTGGGTTGTAAGCAATCTCATAGCCGACCCCTTCCGGAAAATCTTTATTCAGGTTGGCCATCGTCTGCTTGATTTCTTCAGCCGCATCCACGGCATTCGTCCCCGGTCGTTGATAGACCAGAATCGCGACGGCAGGCTTCCCGTCAAGATAACTGATTCGCGAGTAGTCCTGTGCACCCAGCTCAATGCGGGCAACATCACTCAATCGTGTCACACGACCATCGTCGCCTCGCTTCACGACGATCTGGCCGAACTCTTCGACTTCCTGTAACCGTCCCTGAGTTGTGACATTCAACTGGAATGCGCCGCTGTTATCGATAGGGGGCTGACCGATCACGCCCGCTGCCACCTGCACGTTCTGCTGACGCACTTCCTGCACGATATCGCCGACAGTGAGACCGACATGGGTCATTTTCTCGATATCGAGCCAGACCCGCATGGAGTATTCATTACCACCGGCGACGCGAATATCTCCGACGCCATCCAGTCGCATGAGTGCATCGCGAATTCGCAGAAAGGCAAAGTTACTGATATATAGCTGATCTCGACTATTGTCGGGTGAATTCAAATGTACCACCATCAGCATGTCGGGAATCTGTTTGCGGGTTGTCACTCCAATCTGTCGTACTGCTTCAGGCAACCGCGCTTCGGCTACCGCGACCCGGTTCTGTACCAGCACCTGGGCATCATCCAGATCTGTGCCCAGTTTGAAAGTCACGGTGAGCTGCATGGTGCCGTCACTGCTGGATGACGATTCCATGTAAAGCATGTTGTCCACGCCGTTCATTTCCTGTTCGATCGGCGTCGCGACTGTATCGGCAATGACCTGGGGCGTCGCTCCTGGATAACTCGCGCGAACGACAATCGTCGGTGGTGCTACGTCAGGATATTGAGATACCGGCAGAGCGATATAGGCAATCGCTCCAATCAATACGACCATGAACGATAAGACGGAGGCGAAGATCGGACGTTCGATAAAGAAATGGGGAAACTTCATTGAGAATCCCCTGACGGCCCATCCAGCAAAGTTACCTTTTGTGTTCCTGTCTGGGGAAGCGGATCGGGGGCAGGTGAGATCCATTGCTCGGGAGGCAGTGGTTCGTAATCATCAGGTAATCCGTCTTCGATGACTTCGATAGTTCCCTGTTGGGAAGTGACTTTCATATCAGGGCGCGCCTGCAGCAGCCCTTCGATGATGAGCGATTCATTTCCGGATAATCCCTCGCGTACCACACGTAAGCCATCGACGATGGGCCCGAGTTTCACAATCTGACGTTGCACAACATCATCCACAACATGGTAGACATACTGTGCTGACTGATCCGTGCCAACCGCAGAATCTGGTATCAGGACTGCGTCGTAAGAGGCACTGCCGGGAATACGAATGCGTGCAAACATGCCCGGTACGAGTACCTGGTCTTTGTTTGGGAAAACGCATCGTGCCCGCATGCTCGCGGTGTCTGCATCAAATCGATTGTCGACAAAGTCCATATGTCCCTTGTGAGGAAAACCGGATTCATCAACCAGTCCCAGGAAAACCGGATTTTTGGCCTCGCGCGAACTGGCTCGTTTACCGGCCTGAGCCTGTCGAATGTATTTCAAGACGTCCTGTTCGTTAGCATCAAAATTACAGTAGATGGGCTTAACGGAAGTAATGGTGGTCAGCAGACTCGAGTTGGTTGTGCCGCCATTAATCAGATTTCCTTCAGAGACCTGTTTACGACTGATGCGACCGGAAACAGGGGCATAAATTCGCGTGTAATCCAGATTGAGCTGCGCCGTTTCGATTCCGGCTTTCGCTGCTTCAATCACCGCCAGCGCAGTTTCGATAGTCGCCTTTGCGGAACTGATTCCCGCCTGGCTGGCTTCGTGGTCCGCTTTCGCCTGCAAATAAGCTGCTTCCTGTTGATCCAGTTCATCTTGAGTTGTCACATTTTTCGATTTTAGAGAGCGTGCCCTTTTTAACTGTGCCGTTGAAAGTACCAGTTGTGCTTCTGATTGCTGATATTGTGCTTTCGCTTCTTCCAGTTGTGCCTTTGCCTGAACCAGTTGCGAATTTGCCTGACTCAGAGAGGCACGGGCTCCGTTGAGCTCCGCCTGATAAGGACGCGGGTCGATAATGAAAAGCAGATCATCTTTATTGACGATTTGTCCTTCGTCAAAATGTGTGGATTTCAGATAGCCGCTGACACGTGCCCGGATCTCCACAAAATCAATTGCTTCGAGCCGCCCCGTGTAGGCATCCCACTCGACAATCTGCTTGGTGACTGGTTTTGCCACAGTGACGACTGGCAATACTTTCTGTGTGGCAGCGGGGTTCTGCTGGTTACAACCAGCCAGACAGACAGAGAAAAAGAACAGGAAAACCGACATTAATTGTCGTAGAGATTTCAGGTGACTTTTCAAGGTAACAATGCCTCCTGTCAGCAGGGAGGCCTGCTGGCTGTCATGTTATGTCGTATTTAACTGCACTTAGGTGAGCTGCGCGGGCGGGAGTCTGTCAGATCGTAAGCCTGACTAATGGTCTTTATGGTGTTAATTTACATGTAGTCTATGTTTGCTGGGTGAACAAGGCAACTTATCAAATTGGAATTTGATACAAAATTCCTGAAAGTCAGAGATCACCTGTGTGCTAAAGCAAACATCGGCAACAGATCGCAGGTGATACATGTACTACAGGCTACCTGTTTAAGGTGTACTCACCAGGATGCTTCGTATAGAATAACTCCTACTGATGCGTACTGTTTATGTCTCGCATCCAACGCCTTTAATGGTGTCAACGTACTTTCATATACAGGACTTCTGAAAAATATCTCCAAGAGGAAATCGCTCGATGTCAACATCTAAAAAAATTACGCGCCGCAATTTTATTCAGGGAGTCGCCTTTGCAGGGGCTGCCACTGTTTTTAGTCCTTCGGCACATCGAGCATTCGGATATCAGTCGCCTAATGATCGACCGGTCTTTGCCACGATCGGGTTACGTAACCAGGGCTGGGCGATTACTTCGAAGTCTTTCAAATTTGCAGATTTCGCAGCACTGGCAGATGTGGATTCGAATGTGCTCGGCGCGAATGTCGAAAAAACAGAAAAGAAACAAGGCAAGAAGCCTGACGCTTACAAGGACTATCGTAAAGTCCTGGATCGAAAAGACATCGATGCGGTTATGATCGCGACCCCCGATCACTGGCATACTAAAATCGCAGTTGAAGCCATGTATGCCGGGAAAGACGTTTATTGTGAAAAACCGCTGACACTCACAATTGATGAGGGCAAGCTCATCGAGAAAGTGGTGAAAGACACAGGTCGCGTTTTCCAGGTGGGAACTATGCAGCGATCAGAATCGGGACAGCGGTTTCTGCAGGCGATCGCTCTCATCCGGGATGGTCGCATCGGCAAAGTAAAAAAGGTAACGTGTGGCATCAATGGGATGGAAGCTTCACCTGTCATTCCGGTAGCCTCTGTTCCGGAAGTTCTGGATTACGACTTCTGGCTGGGACCGGCTCCCAAGGTTGATTACCGTGCCCTTCCTGAAATGCGCGAAGGGTATGGCGGTGGCGTTCCGCTTTACAGCAACTGTCATTATTCGTTCCGAAACTGGCACGAATACTCTGGTGGTAAACTGACCGACTGGGGCGCACATCATGTCGATATTGCCTGCTGGGCACTCGGTGCCAGTGATACAGGTCCCAGTAAAATTTCACCGCTGGAATACAAGTTACCCGTCGAATACAAGGATGGATGGCCAACGGTAAACGATCAGTACAATGCAGCCACCGAATTCAAAATTAAAGTTGATATGCCTGACGATGTAGAAATGATTATCACCAGCGAAGGTGATAATGGAATTCTCTTCGAAGGTACCGAAGGCCGGTTTTTCGTCAATCGCGGTAAAATTGTCGGTGCACCAGTGGAAGCGTTGAAAGACAATCCACTCCCCGAAGATGCGATCGAGAAAGTATATGGCGGCAAAGTCAGTGAAAATCATACAGCCAACTTCATTGAAGCCATGAATTCACGTAAGCAGCCGATCTCCGATGTCTGGTCGCATAACCGCATGCTGGAAATCTGCCATCTCTCTAATATCTCGATGCGACTGGGACGTGATCTGAAATGGGATCCCAAAAAACGGGAAATCATCGACGATGCCCAGGCAAACGCGTTTCTCTCGCGTGAAAACCGCAAGGGTTACGAAATCAACATGTGATTTGCGAAATAAAGGAAAACTAAATTCACTGAAACCGGAATTGTCGTCGCAGGACTCAATTCCGGTTTCAGTTATTTTTCCCTGCTTCACTGGGGGAGATCAGACTGTCATGATCCTGATCCAGTCGATCAAAGGCGGCAGGGGAACCGGTAAATTCCCGGCGCGAGACATCTCCATCCCTGTTGCGATCCATCAACTGAAACCATTCGATTTCTGATGTGGAAGTTCTGGCAAGACTGTCAGGGTAGCCTTGACTCACGACGAACAGCACGACGTTCGGAACCCGGTCCTGTTCGACATGCTTTTCCGAAGTACATGCAGCCGCTTCCAATACCTTCCAGGCACTCCTCAGTTCGCGAATGGATAGCCCGGCATCGTGATTGGTGTCGAGCAATTCGAACAGCCCCCCTCCATAGTACACGCTGATCAGAAGCTGGCCATGAATTATCTGCTGCTGCAGTTCCAGCCAGCGATCAATTTCCTGTTGAGAAAGTGTTCCATTCAAATCACGGTCGGCCAGAGGTTTCAACCAGGCGCGGGAAGAACGTCGGTTTCGTGAACTCTGTTCTGTCGATGTTTCAGGCGCTTCGTCTGCGGCATTGTTAATCTCTTCACGTAACTGTTGAAAGAGTTCCTGCTGCGGACCGGGCACGCTCCAGCTTTGACACAATGAATTTGTCGTTACCTTCAGAGGTTGATCAGTAAGCTCATCAGAAATGGTGATCCGCCAGTCTGTTTCTTCTGTGGTGTTCTCTGCAGGGTGAGTCAGTAACTGTTTTAATTTAAGACTGTGATCACCAGAAGCAGAGAGGTCAACTTCTGTGGAATGACGCAGTGCCCTGGCAGCCCAGCGACCTGGATAGGTAGCATTGGGAACCAGTTCACCGGCTCCGATGAGTTCATCATCGTTCGTATCGAGCCGACGTAGTGTCGTTTCCGCTTTATTTAATTCGACCTGCGAAAGTTTACCGTCTCCATCGGTATCGAGTGTCCGGACCAGTGCCGCTGTAATGGCTGCGGTATTTGCAAGTTGACCGGAGCCGATCTGCAGCCTGCCAGCACCGTGGTTCAGATAATATTCCCGGAGTTGTTCCCGTGTACATTTCTGTGCCTCATCGGAAACGATTTCTTTAAGAGACTGAATTGCTGCGACGGGTGGAGTGAAGGCACTGCCCAGCGAGAGCCTCACTGCGCGAGCGGAAGGGACCAGTTGAAGTTCTTCTGCACTTAATACACCATCGGAATTACTGTCCGCGAAATCGAAGATCGCGTCAAATGTCTTCGTCCAGTAGGTCTCGTAGGGTAGTTTATCTACAGTCACTTGAAGATCAATCAAACGCGTCTGGTCTCCTTCACTGAGAGCCAGGAGTGTCGTTGGATTCAAATTCTGTTTGTCCTGCGCTGATACATCCAGTGCGGTGGCCAGCAGGGAAACCATTACCATCAAAACGATTCTCATAACAGCTCCTCAATCGCTTTGCCATCAGGGTCGGCCAGACGAATCGGTCGACCCACGTTGGACATGTTCTGTTTTCTGGGATCGAGTCCAATCCCGCGGAAGACAGTGGCCATCAGGTCTGCTGTTCGCGTTGGCCTGGATTCGATTTTCGTACCATCTTCATTCGTTTTACCGATCACCTGACCGCCGCGAATTCCTGCGCCCGCCAGCATCATGGACCAGGAAGCCGGCCAGTGATCGCGACCTGACTGGCCGTTGATCCGGGGGGTTCGACCAAACTCTCCCTGGCAGACAATCAGGGTATCCTGCAGTAATCCACGTTGACGCAGATCTTTCAGCAGAGAGGCACAGCCTTGATCCAGTTGCTGCGAGAGCCCCTTGACTCGTTCAAAGT
>JAGQQP010000948.1 GCA_020426085.1 Planctomycetaceae bacterium
CGTTGGGGCCATAAATCAGGTGCAGCCCCTGGGCGGGTTGGGACAGGTCCAGGCTTTGGTCTGTAAATGGCCCAAAAGCGCGCAGATCGAGTTTCAGAAATTTCATTGGTGGTTCCCCTTTCCTGTGAGGCGGCCCATCAAGACCGATTCAGCTTCCGTGAGCAGCTCCGTCAGCCATTCCTGATCATCGAGGCGGAGTGCCGACGTTTTCACACTGGCAGGAATTTTCTGGCTGAGCTTACTAAAGTCACACCCCAGTTCTTGCAGGATTTCCGAGTTAGCTTTGACCTGTGCAACCAACTGTTGGATTTCACCCAGGGCATCGTCTGGGATCTCCCTGTTGATGGAAGTGGGGGCGGATGTATTGATTTTGATTTTTTCAATCCAGACTTCGCCACTACCAATATCCAGGGAACGGCCGCGGATTTCGGCGATCAGTTGATGCCGTCTGGCAAGCAGTTCTTTGTGAACAGGACAGGTCCCCTGCAGGTCGATCCTGAGTGCCAGGTATTTGCCCTCCGCCTGCCCGTGCAGAGTTTCCATCTCGCGGGAGACCCGATCCAGCGCTTCTTCAAGGGAACGGGCACCCGTGAGGTCCACGGTTGCCCGTTCCCAGCGCAAAACATCCAGGGCACGGAATTCCGTGCCAAGACGTCGCTCATCATCCACGGTGACCAGCAGGCAGCCCTTAGGCCCGGTCTCGCGGATGTGACGTCCCTGGATGTTTCCAGAAAAGGCGATTAAAGGATCTTGGCACAGGATTTCCCGAATATGGATATGCCCCAGTGCCCAGTAGTCATAATTGTGTGCCTTGAGATCTTCCAGGGAGCAGGGAGCATAACTTTCATGGCCTTCGCTGCCGGTAGCACAGGTGTGCAAGACTCCGATATTGAGACAACCGGATTGGGCGGCGGGATAGTTTTGGGCGAGGTTGTCGTAAACGGCTGCTGTGGCGAAACTCTGACCATGGATGGCGACATCCAGCTCTGGGATCAGTTTGGTCTCAGCCTGGCTGGCTGAAAAAAAAGTGACGTTTTCGGGCAACTGCAAGCTGCGGGTCATCCGATTGGCGGCATCATGATTCCCGGAAATCAGGTAGAGGGGAATCCCGGCGTCGTGGAGCCGTTGTGCCTGCTGTCTGAAAAACAGGCCGGTATTATAATCTCGCCAGTCACCGTCATAGAGGTCCCCC
>JAGQQP010000949.1 GCA_020426085.1 Planctomycetaceae bacterium
ACTTCTGCCTCCTGGACTGGGTGCCGAAGGTCGCGAAAATCCGCCGCCGGAAGGTCCTGAAGGTGCAGACGGACCAAACTGAGAGTGTCCTACATTATTCAATCCCAGCAAGAGCGCTGCCGCCAGCGGGATGATCATTTTGAACGAATGAACCACGATATTTCTCCAACCACTCGAGGATCGCAATGATGAATCAATGTCACCTCATGTTACCCCTGAAGGGTATGTATGTCTATCTGGCATGCTGTTTTCGGCTCCATTTTTTGAAACTGAAAAAAAGGGTCTGACAGCGTAAGGAGCGCACCTGTTTGCACGCCAGAAACACGACATGCGAACAATCATCCCCACTATGCTTGGACGTCTTACTAAAAAACTACCTGAAGGTTACTGGTGGTAGCGCATGACAACGCGATTCAAATCAGAAAAGCAGGATCAACGATGGCAGGTGGAAACAGTCAACAGTATGATGAAAACCATGCAGAGATCAGCGCTGCAGGCACGCTGTTACTGGTCACAATGTCGTGAAACTGTTCTGAGTACCATCACACATTACATCATGATCCTGTAGCCATACATTACCTTTTCTACAGAGCAGACCTGACCCCTTTTTTAAAACAGGAAACTCGATATGCATGACCTCATTGCCAGATTCATCAGGTTCGCGCTGTTTTTCGGTCTCACCACAGTGTCAGCAACATACCTGGTTGCTGAGGAACAAACACCTGCTCAAAAACAGACTCCACTGACGCACTCTGAACAGTGGCAGAACTTCAAGCAGGCAGAACGCATCACAGACCTGACTCGCTGCACCCCGGCGGATGCGCTTTCAGAGGGCCGTCATCATGATAAATGGAAAGTGTTTGAATATGAGACTGCTGAGTTCTCGGGAAAATGTATCTCGGTCGGACGTGAGTCATCCGCGCCAGACCTGACCTTAAAGCTCGGCAAACAAGGCTGGCACGCCGTCTATATCGGGCTGAGTTCGATTACCGATCTCGTGCGACCTGCGAAGAATAATGTGGAGGCGAAATTCACAAGCGACCCTGCCTATACCCGACTGAGCAATCGACTCAATCTGGGTCCGCAACGCCGTGACATGCTGGAAGAAGTGTTTTTAGGTGCCGCCGACCTGACCGATAACGACCTGCAGTTCTCCACCGTGTACCAGATGCCTGCGCGAATCCAT
>JAGQQP010000950.1 GCA_020426085.1 Planctomycetaceae bacterium
AACTCAGAAACGACCTCCACACACAACAGCTGTGTGTCCGCTGGGATGGCATCCAACAGGGCTTTGGTCGTCTCCCCTGTCCCCGGGCCGAGTTCCACCACGCAGCGCGCTGACTGCAGGCAGGCCAGGGAACTCAGTTTTCGCTGCAGGTAACCTGAACTTGGAACAAATGAGGCAACCTGTAACGGGTTCTCAAAGAACCCCCGGAGAAAACAGGGGATAAATGACGATTGCGATGCCGACTCACGGGCTGAAAGTTGAGTGCTGCTCATTACTGATTCGAACCGTTGTGAGAATCGACATAGTCTCTGACAAATTCCTTCAGTTCCGGCTTATTACATTCGAAGCCGATCTCTTTTGCTTTCTGCAATGTCTGTTCGCCCGTCTTTCCCTGTTCGACAGCCAGATTCATCATGACCGCCGCACCAGCCCGTTTACCGCTTTTGCAGTGCGCATAAATCGGTTTGGGAAGCGCGGCATACTTTTCGCGAAACTGATCAATCTGCGCGTCATTCAGAGAATTCATCGACATCGGGATATGCAGGTACTCCATTCCCGCATCATGCACGACCTGATCTTCCGCCTGAGGCGAAATCGGCTGATCCTGTTCGTGTGCTGCGCGGAAATTGACAATGGTCTTAAATCCTTCCTGTCCAAATTCATAAATTTCCTGAGAGTCAGGCTGCGGGCCGACAGTGATTTCATCGTTGATTTTCATTGTGCCTTCCATTTTGGTCTCCTTATCTGAGAGCTCGATTGATTCCATAAACTCGGCAACAGAAAATAAATCGCAAAATCCATGCCAGCATGGTTTCACATGGCGGATTTTCTCAGAATCTGTACACACCACTTTCCATGAGCGTTTCTCACGATTTGAATTGAGAAACAGTGATCGTTCAGCTACCAGACTGGTTGTCAGGCTACCGACCCGATCGTTTTCTGAAAAAAATTGTGTGATATTTTCCGTTCCAGTACGCCTTAACTGTTGGATGGTCATTCCCGGTCGGCTATCTGCAGACTACAGTATGACTTATGGCACAATCACTGGGGTTCTTTTCAGGGAGTACACTCATGCGAAGCAGGTTTCTACTTACGGTTTTTGCTGGCACTTTACTGCTTTCCACACATCTGGCGAGCGCAGCCCCGCTGGCAGAGGAGTACCTGAAAACAGGTCAGTTGAGCGAAG
>JAGQQP010000951.1 GCA_020426085.1 Planctomycetaceae bacterium
CGATATTTTGAAGGGTCAACGAGGCCGCGGCGGGAGAGCTTTTTCTCGGCACTGGCAGGCAGTTTATCAAGACAATAGATTCGGTTTTTGCCCGCAACAATCGCGTTGTGCAGGAATGAATGAATTGCGTCGACCTGCCAGAGGATCTCACCTGAATGCCGATCATAAGCAATCAAGCCCTGGCTGGCAGAAAGATCGGTCGCAGCCGGACCATCTTTACCCGGCTGTTCATCAACCTGTTTTCCGAAATGACCAAACCCGTTTCCAGCCAGCAGAATATCATTGTAAACCGCTATGAAGGCCCATTCTTTCCTTGAATCGGGCAGCTTGATGATGCGTTTTGTGGCACCGTCTTTCACGTCTAATACATGACATTCGTGCTGCATGGCCAGGTAGACTTCATCGGCTGTCGCAATGTAATTGGTTCCACGCGCATTTGCCCCCGGAATATGTCGCTGGTTGTATTGTGTGCTGAGGGGGGTGTCTTCGTACGTTGAGTTGAAGTAAATTCCGAAGGTTCCGAGATCTTCGAATTCTCTACGCCAGAGAACCTGCCCGGTGTAGACATCGCGGGCGCTGAGGCTGTTCATTCCTTCCAGAAAAGTGCGCCCGCCAATGACCTGTTCCGGAGGACCGTGACCGTGGCGGGGCAGAATGTCTTCGTGCGTGTTTCCGCCAAACCAGAGAACTCCCAATGGCAGTTTTACCCGTTTATCATTCGATTTGACGGTGTTGGCGATATCACCATACTGATGAGTCCAGTCTGCGGAATCGGGCAGCGCCCCTTCACGGGAAATCAGATGGCCATTTGACGTTGTTTTCAGTTGTGCCCGGGCCAGATCGGATTCCTGCACCAGGCGATTTAGCTTTTCAGACAGATTCTGACCGGGTGCGGGGATCCAGATCGCACCGCCATAAGGGCGGACTGAACGATAAATCTGCTGTAACTGTTCTGCGTTCAGTGATTGCGCAAACGCGTTACTGAGCAGAGTTAAACGTGCGATATGTTGCGGAGCCTGGTAGGAATCGGGGGTTCCCTGATGGGCTGAGATTCGGGAGCCGTACAAACCCAGTGCATCATAGCGGGCTCTCAAACGGGCAATCCTGTCGCGACTCTCTTCGATCACAATCAGTTGTAATTTTGAATTTAACAGCAGTGCATCA
>JAGQQP010000952.1 GCA_020426085.1 Planctomycetaceae bacterium
TAGGCTGATCCCAGCGATACCAGCGCAACGTACAAAGTTCGCTCTCTGCAGCCGACTCCAGCAGTACTTCGTCAACCGCCATGTTCCAACTGCCTGTGCAGGGGGCCGGCTCAATGATCAGGCGACAGTGATCCGGGATAGAAGAATGGGGCATACCAGGAACCAGACTGTAGAGTGACACAGGCTAAGGTGCATACCAGCCGCCTATTGGGGCTCGCAGCACTGCAGAATCGGGTGACGTGCCGCCACGACTTCATCGGGTCTGCAGATTTCGGTACTGTGGGGCGCCTGATGCAGAAATTCCGGATCTTCCTGGAGGATCTTCCGGATAGATTCCGCAAAGGCGTCCAGCGTTTCTTTCGATTCGGTTTCCGTCGGTTCGACCATAATCGCTTCCGGTACGACCAGCGGGAAATAAACAGTGGGGGCATGGAACCCAAAATCGAGCAGACGCTTGGCGATATCCATCGCCGTGATTCCCCTGCTCTCTTTCTGCCGGCGTGCGCTGGCAACAAACTCATGCATGCAACGGTTCCCATGTGGAACCTCAAGCACATCCTGAATTTGACTGAGCAGGTAGTTGGCATTCAGGACCGCAATCTCAGATACCTCCCGCAAACCCTGTCCGCCAAGTGTTCGAAGGTAGAAGTATCCTCTGAGAAGAATTCCCACGTTGCCGAAAAAGGAGCGCACTTGCCCAATGCTTTTAGAGGGGCGTGACAAGTCGAAGCGATTCAGCTCTTCATCGAAAGTCACAATTGGGGCTGGAAGGAAGTCAGCAAGGAAATCTCTCACTGCGATTGGGCCTGCACCGGGCCCCCCTGCCCCGTGCGGGCCGGTAAAAGTCTTGTGCACGTTGTAATGCATCATGTCCCCGCCAAAGTCTCCGGGTCTTGTCTTGCCGAGGATGGCATTCATATTGGCTCCGTCGATGTAGACGAGGCCTCCTGCTGCGTGCAACACCTCTGAGATTTCAGCGATATCACGTTCGAAGAGTCCCAGGGTATTGGGATTTGTGATCATGAACACGGCGGTCTTTTCGTCCACCTGCTTCCTTAATTCATCGAGGTCAACAAAACCGTTTGTGCCTCCGTTCAGCTGGACGCATTCAAATCCGGCAAGTGCTGCGCTTGCCGGA
>JAGQQP010000953.1 GCA_020426085.1 Planctomycetaceae bacterium
CTGGATAATCTGTCGATGGCAACTTCCGGCAACTACCGTAATTTTTTTGAAGTGGATGGCGTCAGTTATTCTCATACAATCGATCCCCGTACCGGGCGTCCGGTCAAACATACTCTGGCGTCAGTAACAGTCGTTGGAGAAAATTGCATGAACTGTGATGCCATCGCAACTTGCCTCATGGTATTAGGGGTCGAAGAGGGGTATAATTGGTGTAAAGAGCGGAATATCGCCGCTTACTTCATCGTGAAGGCCGAGACCGGCTTCAGGGAGCGATATTCCCCCCAGTGGCAACACTTATTTGGAGAGGTAAACGAAAAATGATGTCTACAGTCCTGTTTGCTCTCGGAATTTTTGCCCTGGCGTTTCTGGGAATGGCGGTCGGTGTGATTTTCAGCAACCGCTGTATCAAAGGCTCTTGTGGCGGCATCGCCAATCTTGACGGTGTAGAAGGCTGTTCGGAGTGTGGAGGCTGTTCCCTTTCCGACAAAAAAAAGAAGCAGGCCGACCAGATGTCCGCCGCCGGTTCCTGTCCCGTCGATGAAAACAAGTAACTGTTTCTCAGTTGTTTTCCCGCTGACTAAAGGCTGTCTGTCGAGACTGCTGCCTCTCTTGATCACGACACTTTGACGTGTTTGCTGCGCGGTCTGCCTGATTCACCAGGAAAATCTCAAGATTTCCACTGGAAGAGCGAATCAGATGTGAGACAATACAGGCAGCGGTTCGAACTCCCTTCAGGTGAGGACCGATCTGTTCCAGGAAGATCAATACAGTTTATATGAGCGAGACATTTTGTTCTCGAGAGGAGATTGCGATGTCAATGGACGATCAACAACCTGAACCCGTGCACGTTTCTACCGAAGAAGCCGCCTGTGATCAGACACAGGAGCAGACGGAATCACGGAGCGAACAGAGTCGGAAATCAGAATCTGCGGGAATTCCTAATTCCATCGAGCGGCTCCGCTCCGAATTCGACAAGCTGCTGGGCGTGGCCGTCGAGCAGGGAGAACGGGCGCTGGACAAGCTGGGGCTGTTCGGAAATGAAGCCGTCTGGATGCCTCGCGTGGATGTGCTGGAACTGGAAGACAAGGTAGAAGTTT
>JAGQQP010000954.1 GCA_020426085.1 Planctomycetaceae bacterium
GAGGATCTCACGGCTCAACCAGGAATGTTTGAGCCCCAGGATTCCCCGGAAAGCATATTGAGGACGTCCGAGATGCAACGTGCTGGCCCCCAGCGCAACTAATCCGAAGAAGAGTGCAAACGTGGCAGAAATCCGCATCATGCCGGCTGTCGATTCGGCACTGAGGAAATATTCCAGCGAGAGACTGGTGAGAAACGCGCCGACGGAAAGTTGTGTTAATACCAGCATGATCACCAGAGGCATGTGGGCATGCTGTGGGCTGGCAGAATAATAATCTGCGGGGATGGTATTGCGGGGAAACGGCTTTTTTGATTTATACGTGGTCGTCGGATACGTGTGCTGCGGATCGGGAGCAGCCGGCAGAAACGGATCGATTTCCGAATCGGCAATCACCTGCTCTTTATTGACGATGTTGATGGAAATCGCCTGATGGGGGCATGCCTGCACACACGCGGGGGCTTCTCCATCGGCCAGACGCTGGCTGCACATGTCACATTTGCGGACAATGCCTTTCTTACTGTGGTATTTGGGGACATCGTAAGGACAGGCCAGCGTGCAATACTGGCAGCCGAAACACTGGTCGTCCAAATGCCTGACGATTCCCGTGACAGGATCTTTTTCGTAGGCATTCACGGGACAGGCCTGCATGCACCCCGGTTCCAGGCAGTGATGGCAGGCGGTGGTGACATGCTGATAAATCGGATCCTGGTTTGTACCACCAGTGAGCAACCCGACATCGCGCCAGGTTTCATTTTCATCCAGCCCATTCAGGGAGTGGCAGGCCGTCACGCAGGCTTTACAGCCCGAACAGCGATCCAGGTCCACGCCGAACGCATATTGTTCTCCAGACTGAGGAGTGGCAGAAGGAATCAGATCTGCATAATAACGCGACTGTGCCGGCAACTGATTGGTATCGTATTTTCTGACAAACTGATCGATGGCGGTGAGTGTCTGTTGCTCTTTCAGCAGCAGTGAGATCAGGTCGAATTCCTGATCGGAGGAAGTTCCCCGCGGTGCAACCGAAGCACCCGCATTGCTGGAAAAGGACTGGTTCAGATTTGTTCCGTCAACGTCGAAGT
>JAGQQP010000955.1 GCA_020426085.1 Planctomycetaceae bacterium
CGTAGCTGGATCGAGCGTTCTTTGACAGCGGCAAAAATGGTCAAATTGAATCAGGACGAAGTGGAAAAACTGAGCAAAGTTCTTGGGTTATCCGCCGACAACCTGAAGCAGTTTGCAAATCAGGTTCAGGAAGAGTATGGACTGGAAGCAGTCTGCATCACACGTGGTGCGGATGGCTGCCTGATTTTTGCTGATCATCAGGAATTTGATATCCCCGGCTCTCCGGTGGAAGTTGCTGATGCCGTCGGTGCCGGCGATGCGTTTACAGCGGCTCTCATCTCCAGGCGGCTGCTTGGTTGGGGTTGGGAGCAGGCAGCGTTGTTCGCGAATCGAGTCGGGGGACTGGTAGCAAGCCAGGCTGGCGCGATGCCTGTATTAAAAGAAGAGTTCGAACAGATCAGTCAGGAAATTCAGAAAGCTTAATTTTCAATCGAGTCAATCAATTCTAATACTTTGAAAAATATAAGGATCAAAGAGATGTTACGTTTTTGTCTGCTGGCAATGAGCCTGATGTTGTTGTGCTGTGTTGGCTGTTCTGGTGAAGTCCCTACTGCAACTGAAAAAGAAGTACCCAGCGCTGAGGTTTATGACGTAGTCCTGGATACAACCAAGGGGAAGATCAAGTTGGAGGTTCACCCGGAGTGGTCACCTAAAGGGGCAGAACGATTCAAAGAACTGGTTAAGAACGGTTTTTATAACGATACCGCTTTCTTCCGTGTGATCGATGGATTCATGGCGCAGATCGGCATCAATGGTGATCCGGAACTGCATGCCAAGTGGCGCGACAATAACATCATGGATGACCCTGTTGTAGAATCGAACAAACGTGGTTATGTCTCCTTCGCTAAAACAAACCAGCGTAACTCGCGGTCCACTCAGTTTTTCATTAACTTTGGGGATAACTCCAATCTGGATGAAATGGGTTTTTCTCCGTTTGCCAGAGTGGTGGAAGGCATGGATGTTGTCGATTCACTTTATAAAGGATATGGAGAAGGTGCTCCCGGCGGACTCGGTCCTTTCCAGGGTAGGATCGTCGAAGAGGGAAATGCTTACCTGAAAAAAGATTT
>JAGQQP010000956.1 GCA_020426085.1 Planctomycetaceae bacterium
ACGCCAAGATTGTACGTGAAAAGTGGATGCTGCGTACGCTGATCTACAACTGCACAGAGATTCTCGCCGAGAGTTATTCGCTGACAGAAGATGTTGAGGAGCTGTTGCAGACAGCTGAAAAACGCATCTTCAGCATCATGGAGCAGCAAACGAGTACCGGCAATATCGCCATCAGTGATATTCTGATTGAAACGTTTAATCGCCTTGATGAACGTATGCAGACGGTTGGCGACGTTACGGGAGTCACCACGGGTTTTGCGGATCTCGATCAGCAGACGACAGGGTTACAGGCGACGGAGTTAATAATACTGGCCGCGCGGCCCAGTATGGGAAAGACGGCGTTTGTCTGTAACGTCGCAGAAGCAGTTGCAAGGAAGTCCGGCAAGGGTGTTTTGTTATTCAGCCTGGAGCAGTCCAATCTGGAACTGGCGGAACGATTCCTGGCGATTACAGCAAGGATCAACGGCCATGATTTACGTTCGGGGAACCTGACGGATGCCCAGCGCGATTTGCTGTATCAGGCATCGGATGAATTGTCGCGGCTTCCACTGTTCATTGATGATAAACCTGGACGCACGATGACGCAGGTATCAGCAATTGCCAGAAGACTGCATCGGAAGAATCCGCTGGGCGTTATTATCATTGATTATCTTCAGTTGATTGAACCAGACGAAAAAGGCATCCCGCGTGAACAGCAAATCGCTCAGATTTCCCGCAGGCTGAAATTCCTCGCCAAGGAATTACGTGTACCGGTGATCGCGTTGGCGCAGCTGAATCGCGGCGTCGAGTTGAGGGAAGACAAACGCCCGCGACTGGCTGACCTTCGTGAGAGTGGATCCATAGAGCAGGATGCGGACATGGTCATGTTCCTGCATCGTCCGGATGCTTATGATCCTGAAGACCGACCCGGTGAAGCAGAGATCGTTGTCGCCAAGCACCGAAGCGGCCCAACGGGAATCGTTCGCCTCACATGGAGGAAAGAGTACATGCGATTTGAGAACTACAGCCCGATGGCGGACATTGATATCGATATATAGATCGGC
>JAGQQP010000957.1 GCA_020426085.1 Planctomycetaceae bacterium
TCACCAATACAATCATCCATCGTTGAAACAAATGCCGCGTATTTATTACGCGGGGAGGGGAGCTGTGCATAAGCTTTTCTCCATTTTTCTTTTCCCTGTAATGGATAGTGAGGAACATTGATGGCCCAATACAGAAAAAATGGTTTGTCACCTGACTCTCGGATGTAATTCTGACACTGTTCTACCATGAGGTCTGGGAAAAACATGCCATCACGCCAGACTTCCTTACCGTTTTCCCATAAGTCATGTCGGTTCGGACCGTTCCAGTAAAAGAAGTGAGAATAGTTGTCGATGCAGCCCCCCATATGTCCGAAAGATTTTTCGAACCCTTGTCCGTTTGGCATCGTTTCTGGCGAATAACCCAGATGCCACTTTCCGACATGGAATGTTTGATAGCCTGCTGATTTCATCATTTCTGCAATCGTAATCTGCTCAACAGGCATACCACTCTTGCCATGATGCGATGAAACATTTCCAGGGACTCCTGCTCTCGCTGGAAACCTGCCTGTGAGCATGCCTGCCCGTGAAGGAGAACAGACCGGCGCAGAGGCATAAAACTGTGTGAAGCGAATTCCCCTCCGGGCAATGGAATCCATATGTGGTGTGATCAGATCTTTTGCCCCATAACAGTTCAGGTCGACCGATCCCTGATCATCTGTGAAAATGATGATCACATTCGGTTTCTCAGCCTTTGTTGCTCCTGACGCTCTTTCAGAGAACGATACGAACAGGCAAATGAAAACGAAAATTCCAGACCAAATGCAATGCTTAAGATTTGCAACACGATAATTCAACGCGATCTTATTCATAATTAACCCTGAGTTTATACATAAGGCATTACTAGATTTCGTAATCTGACATTATGAACTTCTCTACCCTTCAGAGGGTGTCGCATCCCAGGCATCCTGAAATACTTTTTCTCCATGAACCGTGAAAGGGTTCTGCATGCTCTCCTGATATACGGCAAGACCAGCGGTCACGCAATGAGCACCTGCCAGAGCAACGTCAGCAATCTGGCGACT
>JAGQQP010000095.1 GCA_020426085.1 Planctomycetaceae bacterium
ACGGAACTGGATTCTCTGTTAAAGAAGCTGAAGATGGAACCCCGCGATTTAATGCGGAAAGGGGAAGATGTCTATCGGGACTTGAAGCTGGCAGAGAAGGAACTCTCACGGGAGGCAGCGATCGAACTGATGATTGCGCATCCCAAAATGATTGAACGCCCGATTGTGGTGAAAGGCAGACAAGCCGTGCTCGGACGTCCTCCCGAGAATGTAAAAGAACTGCTCTGATTCTCTGTGGAGGAGAATCATCGGTCGTAGAGATTACAGCACATTACGCCCGATCAGCAAGCCGATGGAGAATGTCAGCGCTCCAAAAGTGATCAGAAGAATCACCCAGGTGATGGTTGGTAACTCAAATCGGGCGGAGCGTTTCAGTCTGTTCTTCTTCTTTTCTGCCAGCACTCCTGCTGCTCGTTTCTGCGCGAGGCTTGCCAGATTCGAGAGTTCCTCAGCATGGTCGACTTCGCTTTGATTTGGAGATTCAGCAGGTAACTGACTGACGGGCACCGCCTGATTCTCTGGTGCCGTTGATACATGAACCGGTTCCGGCTGCCGTGGAGGCTCAGAGGCGGGGATTGATTTCACCGGAATCGCTTTGAATGCTTCCTCCGGAATCGCGTTGCGCTCTGAAATTTGTGCCGGGGCTGACGGAGCCAGTGACTCCTGTTTCGGCTCAGAAATCTTCTGTTTGTCGAGCGTGACATTGGCGCCGATCGCTGCCAGCTCATCCAGAGCGTTGGCGAGTTCTGCGTCTTTCAGATCGAGCCGCGGTTGTGGTATCGGTGCGACTTCGCCATCCAGTCCGGGGACACGGACGGATAATCCACAGGTAGGACAATCGACCACCTCTCCCGCTTTGGAACGCGAGATCCCCATCAATTGATCGCAATGTTGGCATCGAAATTTAATCGGCATGCTGCAAGTTCTTTATTGGATTAACATAACGACTGTTGAAAGCGCTCCAGATACATTCCATTCACTGAACCGGAAATCCATCGGAAATGACGGTCAACGGTACTCAACTTTAGGGATTGGTACTCATAAAATGTGACAGAAATGCGTAATGTATGTAGAATGACAGGATATTTTCAGTATTGTTATCTGTTATAATAAACACTGAGTTGTTGAGAATAAATCCATGATTGGGAACAATTTCAAAAGTTCCCATTTCACAGGGAGTTAACACAAGAGGTTTTAAGTGGACGTAGAAGAATTTCTGAAACGAGACGTCAATCGCAGACAGTTTCTGGATCGCAGTGCACGCAATGCAGCGGGGATGGCAGCCGGAGTGGTGGGCCTGGCAAGTAATCTTGCACGCGCTGAATCTTCGCCTAACGAACGGGTTGTACTGGCGGGGATCGGCGTTCGCGGACAGGGGAAATTCCTGACTTCCAGCATGGCCGAATTCCCGGATGTGCGTGTTAAGACCATCTGCGATGTCGATGAATCGGTCGCACCAGCGGCTATCAAATCGATCGAAAAAGGGCAGGGAGTCGCTCCCGAGTTCATCACCGATTTCCGCCGTATCCTGGATGACCCGGAAATTGACGGCGTAGTCATCGCGACCCCCGATCACTGGCATGCGCTCATGGCAATTATGGCCTGCCAGGCGGGAAAAGATGTTTATGTGGAAAAACCGGTTTCCCATAATCTCAACGAAGGTCTGAAAATTATTGAAGCGGCCAGGAAACACCAGCGCGTCGTTCAATCCGGCATTCATCAACGCAGTGGTTCCCACTTTCAGTCCGCCGTCGATTTTGTTCAGAGTGGAAAACTGGGGGAAGTCAAACTGGCGAAGGCCTGGATCATTCATCGTCGCAAACCCATCGGTAAAAAGAAAAATACCACCGTCCCTGCCGGCGTGAATTATGATCTCTGGCTGGGGCCCGCCGCCAGTCGTCCCTTTAACCCGAATCGCTTTCACTATAACTGGCACTGGTTCTGGGATTACGGGACCGGCGAAATGGGAAACTGGGGCGTCCACATGCTGGACATTGCCCGCTGGGGACTGGGAGTCGATCTGCCTGAGCGAATCTCTGCGTCAGGAGGAAAATATTTCTTCAACGATGATCAGGAAACACCGGACACCCAGGTCGTTCAATACAGTTATGCTGACAAAACGATTGTCTGGGAACATCGTCTCTGGAGCACGCATGGTATGGAAGGCCGAAATGCGGCAGCGGCATTTTATGGGGATAAAGGCACGCTGGTCGTCGATCGTGGCGGCTGGAAAGTCTATGACCAGAAAGACGCTGCTACTTCCGGGACCAGCGACCAGGCGACAACCCACCATCGAAACTTCATCGATTGTATCAAAACCCGCAAAACGCCGACTTCAGATATTGAGATCGGTCATATCTCCAGCGCGCTATGCCATCTGGGAAATGTGGCGTTTCGTGCCGGTCAGGAAATTCAGTTTGATACCCGACTCAATCAGATTGTCGGTAACGAACAGGCCAATGCACTTCTCGGTCGTGAATATCGATCCGAATGGGAACTGCCTCAAGTCTGAGTCCCGGCGAATCCGTCTGCAAAAAATAAAACATCCTGACAGCCGGAACTGTCAGGATGTTTTTTAAGTTAAGAGACGATCTGCCTGAGATTAAGGGCCACCAACCTGCTGGAACATATCGGTGGTATTGTTCAAGCTGTCGCGACCTCCGGAATGGAAGAAGTCGGAGAGTTCCACAATCGCGGGACCAAGCAGAAAGATGTAAATGGCCGGCATCAGACAGAGTACCGTCGGGAACAACAGTTTAAATGTCGCTTTGTTGGCTTTTTCATCTGCCCGCTGTGACAGACTTTCACGCATGTTATCACTGTATTCCTGCAGGGCTGAAGTCACATTCGTACCCATCTGATCTGTCTGAATCAGCAGCGCTGCGAAGGAGTGCACTTCCGGTACGTCGATACGTTTACTGAAATTAGCGAGTGCCTGCGAGAAGGTTCCGATCGAAGATTGTTCAATCACGATTTTCAATTCATGAGCCAGCGCCGGATAAACCTTGGCCAGTTCACGGATAATTTTCTTTAAGGCATGCGGTACGGTCATCCCCTGAGACACGCACATGTTGAGCATGTCCAGCATGTCGGGGATCCCCTGTTCGATTTCACTTCTACGGTCAGATGCTTTACCGGTGACAACCAGGAACGGGACCGCCCAGACCAGGATCGGTACGATGAGCATGGCTACAAGAATCGGGATTTCAAAACGTTCGGGAGCAAGCAGTAATACAACAGCAAACAACAGCAGTGTTCCCATGATGGAAACAAATCGGATTGCTGAGAAATTATGTAACGCGTGAGGCTGGTAATAACCTGCTGCCTGTAATTCTTTTTTCGTTTTAGCACGACGCTCTTCTGACTCGGGCATCATCTCAGCCAGAGCGGGAGTCGCCGAACCGAAGATGTAATCATCACCGCCCATGGACGGCACATCGCCGGCTTCGATGGGAGGTAATGTAGAAGCAGTCTGCTTTTTCGTATTGATCTCTGAAAACAGCTGGCGATGTTCCCAGGTCGCAGCAGTTGCACTGGCAGAGGTCGTAGAGGGAGCCAGAGAAGCACGTTCCGGTTGAGCCTCTAATTCCTGCTGCTCACGTTTGGGTTCTTCCGTCTTCGGATTCCGCTTACGGATGATACGAAACAACATCCATAAGATGATCAGACCACAAATCGTATAGAAGATGGAAATGGTAATAGTTGGTGTAAACATGGGATTACCCTCGCCAGTTTCTGGCAGGTTTCAAATAAATCTTTGTTATCAGCTACGTTGACTGGTTTTCAAAACTCTCAAGACCCACAGAGAGCCGATGACCTGTAACGCGATAGCGGTAAACGTTGCACCACGCCCCCAGGAAGAAGCCATCAAGGTCGTCAGGTATGTCGGGTCCCGTAAGATGAAGAACCCTAAAATCAGTGGTGGCAGTAAAATCATCAGTACCGCGGTGGCACGACTACCGGCCGTTGCAGTACGCAGACGTCCCAGGAACAATACACGGTCGCGAATGGTTCGTGCCAGACGTTCCAGAACTTTCACCAGGTCTCCCCCGGTTTCCTGATGGACGATCAATGCCATCGAAAGAATGTTCAGACTCGCGACGCCCGTTCGCTCATATAAGCCGTCCAGAGCGGCCTTCATGGAAACACCCATCTGCAAACGACGCGATGCTTCCTGCAGTTCATCTCCCAGTGGAGCAGGTGTTTTTTCAGCCACACTGATGAAACAATGTGTCAGGCTGCGGCCTGTTTTCGCGGCACGCGCAAGTTCGTCGATCATGTCGGACAGCTGGTCATTAATCTTTTTCTGTCGGCGTGACCTGCTGAAGATCAGATATCCGATTGGCGCCATTCCCCCCACCATAAAGGCAATTGAAGTGGAAAGAAAATTTTCCTGTAGAATGAAAATCAGACCACCAGCCAGCATGGAGCTGATCAGGCAGAGAAACAGGATGACACCTGGATTGGCTTCAACACCGGAGTGGACGATCAGTTCATCGAAGCCGCCATTTAAACGGTTTCCAAGCTGCTTTGAATCGCTGACGGCGTACCGGTCCTGATCGCGGAGAATCTCCGAAAAGTCTTCCAGCTTTTTTGTATTGATTGCGGACTCCGTGGCCATGTTGATTACTCCTGTCCATCCTGTTGATCGGTTTGACTGTCATCGGTGAGTTTCAGTTCACGGGCGTGGAACAGCGCTTCGCAGTCGTCGAAGTTGGTCTGTGTTAACCAGTTCATCGCCACGGGATGATGGCCGGTAGCATAGAAGGCACCATGCACGTGACCATTTTTCTCGACGCCGGTAATTCGAAAGACAAACAGGTCTTCCACCATGTATTCGCCGTTCTGAAAACCGATCAGTTCCGAGATACGCATCACTTTTCGCTCACCATTCGGGAGACGGCTGATGTGGACCAGCAGGTGAACCGCCGATGCGATATACCGTCGGGCAATCGAGTTCGGAAGGTCAGCACCTGATAACGCGATCATCAGTTCCAGACGGTCCAGTGCGTCGCGGGTATCGTTGGCGTGGACGGTACTCATCGAACCATCGTGACCCGTATTCATCGCCTGTAGCATTTCGAGCACCTCACCACCGCGGGATTCCCCCACGATCACCCGGTCAGGACGCATTCGCAGACTGTTCTTCAACAGGTCGCGCTGGTTGATTTCCCCCTGTCCTTCGATGTTGGAAGGGCGGGCTTCCAGTGAAACGACGTCCGGTTGCTGCAACTGCAGTTCCGCCGTCTGTTCAATGGTCACAATACGTTCCTTGCTGGAAATATAACGACTCAAATTATTCAGCAGCGTTGTTTTACCGGCACCAGTACCACCACTAATCAGAATATTGAGGCGTCCATGAACGGCCATCTCAAGAAAGCGGGCCATATCCGGCGCTAATGATCCTTTTTTGACCATGTCGTCAAATAACAGAGCCTGGGTACGAAAACGACGAATCGAAAGAGTAGGGCCTTTCAGAGCCAGTGGTGGAATCACCGCGTTCAGACGGGAACCATCGGGAAGTTTGGCGTCGACCATCGGTGAAACTTCATCGATACGACGACCGGCCCGCCCGACCAGGCGATGGATCAGCTGCAGTAAGTGTTCATCGTCAGCAAAACTGATGTCGGTCTCTTCCAGCAGACCATTACGTTCTACGAACACTCGGTCGGCTCCGTTAACCAGCACATCGCTGATGTCCGGGTCGCTCATCAATGGTTCCAGGGGACCAAACCCATAAATTTCATCCAGGATTTCCCGAACCATGATATCGCGGTTTGACTGATCGAGGGCTATGTCCTGCTGCATGCAGAGATGCTCTGCCAGGCCACGCAGTTTGATACGCAACTCTTCTTCAGGCAATTCTCCGGCCTTGGAAAAGTCGATGGCGTCTACCATCTGATGATGCAGTTGTGTCTTGAGCCTCTGGAAGGCTTTTTTAGCATCAGCATTAGGATTGGCTACGGTTGTTTCGCTCTGTAATACCATGGAACTCTCCACCCTTAACGGGTCAGATAAAGCTTGTAAATGTATTTATTGGTAACTGGTTTTGATGTGTCTGTCGCCTGTTTCAGATCCGGTTTGGATTGATCGGCAGATGGATCTGATTCCGGATGTGCCAGAATCGCTGTACGTGTCGTGAGTACTCCGGGTTGCAGGATGATTTCGATGGTCTGATTTTCAACTTTCTTGACAGACATGATTCGCCCTGCCACCAGGTTCGTGCAGTCTGCCGTTCCGTCATATTTCTGACTGGAAGCGGTGACCTGGTCATATAAAAAACAGATGCGACACTGTCCGAGCATCGACTTGAAGGCATCCTGTTCCGCATTTTCAAAATCGGGACTGCAATGTACGTGAAGCGGGGTTCCGTTTAACAGCAGTTCCCCGTGAAAGTGTTTTAAATCGTTTCTGGTGATTCCTGAAAGTATCTGACGAACAATCGGTTCCGATTTTAAATCAGAACCAAAATCCAGAAGCTGCATATTGGCGTCTGTGATTTCCCCCCGTCGTGGTTTACCGGTCAGAATAATTTCCGGGATGCCGTCCGAACCGCGGCTGACGGTTTTCGTTTCAGGGTTGAAACGATATTCGTCTTTCCCCCGTTTCTGGTTGATCTGAAGTTCCCAGGTTTCAGTCTGCTTTCCTGTCGGATCGTTTTTCAAAATCGCCAGGGGATAAGCGGGTACAGGAACATTCTCAAAAGGACGGACACCCACGACATGATTGTCCAGCGTCGCTTCGATTTGTGCGCCGGCCCTGCCCAGATCGGTATGAGTCAGGTCTGACATGAAATCCGCCACCGGATTCGCCAGTCGACTGGATTTGAGTGTTTTAATCTGGATGCTCTGTGGCTCGTGATCGGTCTGCAGGAACTTCCTCAACCCTGACTCTTCAACAGGAACTAACTTCCCGAAGAGCAGGTTATCGCCTTTGGTGAGATTGATTCCAATTTGCTGGCCGGCAACGGTATTCAGTTTCAGAGCCTGATTGGCTGACGTTTCTGCCCGTTCCATCAGCAGGTTATAGTCCGGTTTTTCTTTCAGGAGTTCATCGGAAACCAAATGGTGTCCGGCTGCCAGAGCTGCTGTCTCCACACAGGTGGTGACTTCCAGCGAAGCCGCGTCCAGCCATAGTCGATTCACAATCAGCGCAATGCCCGTCATAACGGCAAGCAGCACAATCGCAGCCAGAGGGGTAATCACCCCCCGGCGTGCAATTGCTTGCGGTTTTGTGAACGGAATTTTCTGGACACGTTTCATGATTCTGAACTTAAGTCTTTAATAACAGAATGCACAGGCTGGTAAATGAATCCCTGATTTCTTAACGTCCTGCGGTCTGGTTTTGAGGAAACGAGAACGAACGGGCGTAAGGACCAGGCTGTCCTCCCGGGCCACCCTGGGGAGTGCCGGGATTCGGATTGTTTTGAGCCGTTGGTCCATTCGAGTCAGTATTTGAATTTGAAGGACGGGCAGGGGCGCTGATGGAACCACTGTCGCTGTCATAGCTGCCACCATTTCCCCAGTGGGGATTCAGGTATCCACCCGAGTTGAATCCACCGTTTCCACCGCGACGGTAACTGTCGTAGTCGCCGATTCGATGTCCATTTCGATCAAATTTATTCACGCTGCGGGTGGAACCATAATAACCTTCCACAACAAAGGGCTTGGGAGGTTCTTCTTCTTTTGGTTTTTCCGGAGTCTTTAATCCAAGGATTTCATATAACGTTGCTTTCTCAGCACTACTGACGGCAACGCCTCCATCCCCTTTTCCTTCTGGTGTGTAACTCATCGTGATTTCACCGCGGTCGCGAGCCAGGATCATGATATTTGCCTGCTCAGGGGTCAGTTCCAGTGTGACATTCGTACCACGTTGAGAACTGCTGTTTTGAGTGTAGCTGCGGTTGATTGCGATCACGCGGACACCGTTAAACAGGGTCAGGGTCATCCCGCCATTCAAGCGTTTGTCGTTATTCAGTCCGGTCGGTGTCATGTGGACGTCAACGTACTCACCGGGTTTGATCAGCCCGTCGACCAGATCGACTGAAGATTCCAGAGGTACGGAAATCGCCCGCATGCCAGGTTCGACCTGAATTGGCGGTGTCTCACCAGCTGGATACAACTGACCGGTGGAGATCGGGGTCGCCGCTGGAATACGTTCCTTAACGATACGACCGACGATAACACGGTTCGAAGTCATCATTTCCGGTCTCAGGTTTTTGATAGCAATGGGACCCAGACCCAGATGCTCATCGGTTACCAGGGTGCCTGGTTCCAGTTCACTGATCGCCATGGGAATGTTTCGTGTGGCAACCGGCGGCGCTTCTTCTTTGCCCGCCAGTAATCGTTTTCCAATATAGGCTGCAATCAGAATGCCGAAGACGCCGAACATCAACAGCGTTACTTTTGCAGGGGTCAGGCTTTTCACCGGATCAATCTCCCGTAACTTGGTGAAGCAGAGCGGTTGCCCGGCTTCCAGTTTCCCCTCCTGTTAAATCGTCGGAGGGTTTTACGAATATTTCCAATTCAACAAGGTGCGAGTCGATTCGCGTCACGAATCACTCTTTGATCATCCTTGTTTCTGAGTACAAATTTTGTCCCTTTAAGTCGTATCCCACAGGCCACAACAGATTCGGTGAGGCCAGATTCATCGGGATACTTACGGCTACCATTACGACGTCACCGGGATGCGCTCCCATTTCCGTCTGGATGACCGCGCCTTGCCCCAACTGGGGAGGCAATATTTTCAATACTTCCTGTTTGACATTCTCCTGGGTGATGCCCGGCATTGTGGCCAGTCGGGCACCGATGCGACTGGCTTCAACGACGTCCGCCCGCGCATAAAACAAAAGTGTGAATTCGATTAACGCGAACAGCACGATACCGAAAATCGGCAGCACCAGCGCGAGTTCCATACTCAGGAACCCCCGGCGTTCAGGCTGTTTCGAATTATGTTGAACTCGTTTGACTTTCATCGCAGAATTGCTTTCAACCATATTCTGGTGTTTTGTTTCTCGAAGCCCGTCGGCTTAAAGTACGACTGATTTGATGACCATCCAGGTGGTGACGCTCCAGGTCGCCAGTACAACAGGCAGTGCGAAAGGCATCAGGCCTCGCTTCTGTTTCTGTTCCATGGTTTCGGGTTTGTATTTCTTTTTATTCTTCAATGCTTTGCCGGTTGCCAGGTAGGTTTCTTTCGTCTTACGCGCCCCGCGTGTGACCACACTCCAGAAGAGAACCAGAAATGATCCGATCAATACAAAGAGCGTACCGACGATCATGACGGCAATCGTTGCTTTGAAGCCCAGCCAGATCGAGAGTGCGCCCATCATTTTCACGTCGCCTGCAGCGCCACTGCCGACAATCCAGATCAGAAAGAAGGAACCAAAACCTGCCAGGAAACCCAGTCCGCCGTACATCAGGCCTTCCCAGCCATTAAAAACCAACTGGTAAATGATGCCTAAGACGAAGAAGGGAACCGTCAAAACGTTGTAGATTTTTCTGGCTTTGTAATCTGTGATGGCAGCGATGACCGTGAAGATTCCCACGCTGATCGCCATGACATACAGTGAAGTTTGTGTGAGCTGAAAATCCATTGCTGTTCTTTTCAATCAATCTGTCTGGTGATGGAAATTCTGCCGATAAGGGCAGGTACGTTGTCTGGTGAATTTATGCTGAACCTGACAGCACGTGTTGAAAATATACCTCACGTTTCCCTCCAGATACTTTCAATCTGAAAAAAAACGCGACCTCAGCCGATTCACTGTTTTCGAAATGCAACAGGGGGAATTAAAACCGGCAGCACCGGGAGAAAACGAGTGATTCCTGTTACCGGCACAATCAATAAAATGCGATGGGACAGGGAATCTCACCGGGGGGCAGAGCAGCTATCCTGAAACCGTCTGTCCGCCTTCAGCGCTACTCCTTTATGTAACCTGTTGTCAGTGTTGCCCGTTTGTCAGCGAGGAGCGGGACCTGCCTGACGAATTGAAGTTTCGGTGAAGAGGTGAAAGAGTTATGATTTCATGAGGTTAACGGTTCGCGCATCGATCCATGATTCCTAAAATGAGCTTTATCTGGAGAATCGCTATGATCCGTAGAGGCAGACCAGACCGGGGACTTTTCTCTGGTTATCTGTTTCCGCGCATCAGACAGATTACTGACACAGACGCTCATGCATCACGCAGTGAGATTACGGGTGTTTCAAGGAAGGATACGTTTTGAATTCAACAGAATTACTTGATGTTGCTGAAACGGCTGCCCGGCGGGGGGCCAAATGTCTGGTGGACTGGATCGACGAATTCCGGGTCTCGGAAAAAGGCCGGGCCGATCTGGTGACTGATGCAGATTTCGCATCACAAAAAGCGATTTTAAATCATATCAGTGAATGCTATCCCGAACATAACATGTTAGGGGAAGAAGGTTTGAACCGGCAGGATGGCGATTCCGAATATCGCTGGGTTATTGATCCTCTGGACGGGACTTCCAATTACGTGCATGGCTTCCCCTATTACTGTGTCTCGATCGGACTCGAATACCAGGGGGAACTGGTACTGGGGGTCGTATATGACCCGAATCGTGATGAGATG
>JAGQQP010000958.1 GCA_020426085.1 Planctomycetaceae bacterium
AAAAAATCCTCACAAAAATGTAGGACGAGCCATCATCATTTCGATAGCCCTCTGTCTGGTCCTATATATGCTTGTGACGTTGGCTGTGGGGGGAAGCCTGACGGTCGATGAAATTATCAAAGCGAAAGATTACTCTCTTGCAGAAGCCGCTCGGCCTGCATTCGGAGATTACGGCTTATGGTTTACCGTATTGTTTGCGATTATCGCCACTGTATCTGGTGTCATTGCCAGTGTGTTTGCGGTTTCACGTATGCTGGCAATGCTCACAGACATGAAATTAGTGCCACACTCACATTTTGGCATGCCTGGTAGCATCCAAAAGCACACATTGGTGTATACCGTTATTATGGCCATGCTATTAACGGTTTTCTTTGATTTAAGCCGTATCGCCTCGTTGGGAGCCATCTTCTATATCATCATGGATATCGCCATCCATTGGGGAGTATTTTATCACCTGCGCAAAGATGTAGAGGCCAATAGCCTCGTCTTAATCACGGCCATAATATTGGACGTCGTCGTTTTAGGGGCGTTTCTGGTTGTCAAAGCTCAGACAGACATGCTGGTGATTTACGTTTCCCTTGCCGGATTGAGCTTAATATTCCTCGGTGTCTGGCTTTTTCTTAACTTCAGTCAAACTGACAGTTAACGATGTCGAGTGGAACTCGAAAGCCCGACATATTTCATCATTCTTTTATGCTTGCTAGAACCTCCCCTTGACCCCGTACCATGGTACAGAGTCTATAATACTCGCAGGAGGTTGAAATATGAGTAAGTTGACAATCGGACGAGTCGCCCAGGCAGCAGGGGTTGGTGTAGAGACAGTGCGGTTTTATGAACGGAAGTGGTTGGTCAAACAGCCCGTCGCGCTGTCCTCATTCCGGGAATATCCGCCGGATGTGATTGACAGGATCAAGTTTATCAAAC
>JAGQQP010000959.1 GCA_020426085.1 Planctomycetaceae bacterium
GACCTGTAACAGTCACATCATTGACATTGATCGTGGAGACATCAATCGCAGAATCATCCGTGTATTCCACAGTAAAGGAGTACGAGGTTTGACCGTATTTTGCTGCTCCGACATCACTGGCGATGGCACTCGCCAGGGGGGCAGTCAGCATGGTCCGATCTTCGAGAACTTCAACTGTGGAAATCTGATTATTACAAACCGCCCTCCAGCGTCGTTGAATGTCTCTACGATGACGAGACCGAAAGACGGATCTATTTCGGAGACGGGAAGTAAAAGCACTAAGCCAGTTCGTAAGCAGCATCCTGCTAACTCCTCAGGAAGTAATTCAGCAGTAAGTGTGGAAAAAGTTCATCCCCCAGTGCAGGACATACAGCTGAGGTCAGAAAAACTCATACTATTAGGTTACTGGAGATGAGAATTTTGAAAACAAAATCCTGGATCGAAGCCATAGTCTGGCTGTGAGTAGTAATCAAAACAAATCCTCTATATCTTTCGCATTTCGACCTGAAGACGAAAAATGCGGGCGGGTTTCATTGAGAACAGAATGAAGGCAGAACCTGAATTCTGATGATCTGACTAAGTATCTCAATAGAACTAAACAATGATTTGAACAGCACTTAGTACTCTTATTACACTCATTTGTGTCTATTTATATCTTAATAACCATTTAATTTGCCAGTTTTAATTCAAGGCACGAATACATTTTCCACTATAAATACACAACCAGCCTGTTTTGGAGGGAAAACACGTGTTGCCTCATCTTCACAAAGGCTCCCCGCTAAGCCTATCAGAACATCGAAAAAATCTTCTTTTACTCCTGTCCGATTCGTTGTCCGAATGTGTCCGATTCAGCGAATTCAAAAATCTATTTGCATTCAAGCCACCTCAAGCCAAGTGTCTAATACAATGGAAC
>JAGQQP010000960.1 GCA_020426085.1 Planctomycetaceae bacterium
GATCAGTTTCGCCTTGGTTTTCGGGCAGGCGATAATATCCTGCAGATGCTGTGGATCAAATGACATTGGTTCTTACTCTCGAACGACTTTCGCTTTATTGTAGCAGATAGAACAGCGAATCGACAGTTTTTCTTACAAAGCTGACGTTCCTGAAACACGAGACCCGCTCAGACTGACTGAGCTGTTAAATCAGAAACCACGCAGTTCCTGAATGTCCTTGAAGGTCCGCAGGTTATAGTCGATGCCGACATAATCCAGAACAGAGCACAGTGCCCGCACTGCGACGCCGATTCCATCGGGACCACTGAAACCACCAAACTGCCCGCCCCCCTTCAGATGAGGTTCGACTTCCAGAAAGACGCCGGGGACGCCGAGCTTCTTCATTTTCTTTTCCATTTTGGGAAGCATGTCGCGCAGTTCACGCAGGATAAATTCATGACCGGCGTCACCCACATTGGCAGGAACGAAATTCTTGAGGCGTTCTTCATCCACAACGCCCGTCCATTGCAGATCGGGATCGACAGCGTAATCTTTGATGTGCAGCCAGCCCATTGATTTTTTCATGTCGTGGAATTCGCTCAGACACTGCATCGCATCTTTATTCTGAGCGGCGATGTTACCGCCGTCATAAATGGTGACCATGTTCGGACGATTTACTTTGCGGGCCAGTTCGGCCAGCAGCGGTCCGGTTTCCCCAATCAGGTTGGGTTCGATTTCCAGACCGTAAACCAGACCTTCCTTTGCACACAGGTCAACAATCTGCCCAATCTGATCGACCGCCTGGTTCATGTATGGTTTCGGATCTTCACCCTTGGGTGGATAGAAAGAGAAACCGCGGATCAGTTTGGT
>JAGQQP010000961.1 GCA_020426085.1 Planctomycetaceae bacterium
CGGCGACCTCGCCCGCCAGAGTCTGCTCGACTACGGCGCGTTGATCCTCGCCCGCGCCGAAGACGAAGCCGCCCGCTACACCGACCTGCTGGCTCCCGAGCACCTGCACATTTCGACCGCCGACCCCGATCAGCAGCTCGCCAAAATCCAGAACGCCGGCGCGATCTTCATGGGCCACTACACCCCGGTCGCCACGGGTGACTACTACGCCGGCCCGTCTCACGTGCTTCCCACCGGAGGGACGGCCCGCTTCGCCAACGGTCTGTGTTCGATCGACTTCCTCAAACGCTCCTCGGTGATCTACTACAACCAGGAAGGCTTGAGGGGAGACGCCCCCGGCATCACGCTGCTCGCAGGCAAAGAAGGCCTCACCGCCCACGCCGCCAGCGTGACGATCCGTCTGGAAGACTGAACGTCCGGCAGCAGTCGCGACACATTTCTGCACTCCCGCTGCATAAACTGAACTTGACTGCGCCGCGCCAATCGAGATAAGCGTTGTTTCGGGTCGCGCGCGTGCCCAGTTTACAGTGCACTGAAACACGCGACACCGGTTCCCGGTCTGCACTGGAATCGATAGTGAACCTCTCCGGGTTTGATCTGCACAAATAGAAGTAGTTCGCGCTGTATGCCTGCGGGTCGCCGCACTTCGCAAGTCGTCGCCCCGGAACCGCCCGGCTGTCGCGGTAGATCGCCCCGGTATCAACCGGTATCGACCACTCGTTTTCTTCAGATGCCCCTTGACCCCCGCGCGCCCTTCGCGAAGATCCTTGACACACACGGGCAGGCACGGCACACGATCACCAG
>JAGQQP010000962.1 GCA_020426085.1 Planctomycetaceae bacterium
AAGGATTAAATAAGGTTCCTGACACCTTTAATCTGGTCACCTTTAATCTGGTCTTTAATCTGGTCTTTAATCTGGTCTTTAATCTGGTCTTTAATCTGGTCTTTAATCTGGCTCGGTAGGCAACTGGCAGACCACTTTGGCTTAGAACCAGGGAAGTTGTGGGTTCGAATCCCACCCGTGCTACTTGGAGTAGGAACGATGAAAGCTAACAAACAATTCACGATTCGACTGGCCAATGGCAGAGAAGAGCCGTTCGACAATGCCTCGGCCATGGTTGAGTGGATGAACCGTCAACGTGGACTGGATTACCGCGGCAGTCGAAGTCGATCGACGTCACGTGTTCGTTGTCAGCCACAACGGAAGCAAACCAACACAAACGAAGCTCCTTTGGCACGGTACGCGAATCGGCACAGCGGCGAAGTTTAAACCTTCGTGATTGCGGGTTCGACTCCCGCCCGTGCTACTGGAAATGACTTGGAGGAACAACACGGCTCGTTCGTCTATCGGTAGGACGCCAGCCTCTCACGCTGGAAAGATGAGTTCGATTCTCATACGGGTCACTGAACAAAAAGCAAAGACAAGGGTCGGCGTGCATTGGTGAGCCAAGCTGGCTGTAAACCAGTGGTCTTCGGACTGTGGCGGTTCGACTCCGTCCCGGCCCACTCATCGCGAAGTGGTGGAATAGGTAGACACGCGACGCTCAGAACGTCGTGCCCACGAGGCGTAGGAGTTCGACTCTCCTCTTCGCGACTTATTGGTGGTGCAGGCCAGTTG
>JAGQQP010000963.1 GCA_020426085.1 Planctomycetaceae bacterium
GAGCCGGACATCGTCATCCTGGCCACGGGCGGCAACGACGGTCTGCGCGGCATCGCGCCGGACCTGACCCAGAGCAACCTGGACCAACTGGTGACCACCTTCCAGGACGCCGGCGTCACCGTGCTGGTGGCGGGCATGGAGATGGTGGAGAACATGGGCGCGGAGTACACCAGCGCCTTCCGCGCCGTCTACCCCGCGGTCAGCGCCGCCCACGACGTGCCGCTCATCCCCTTCCTGCTCGAAGGCGTGGCCACCGACCCCGACCTCAACCAACCCGACTTCATCCACCCCAACGCCGACGGCTACGCGGTGGTCGTCGACACGATCTATCCCTACGTGACCGACCTGTTGGCCGAGGCGCAGCAGCAGAACTGAGCCACGGATGAGTCCGCTGAAAAAGCAAAAGCAGAGCCACAGATGGACACAGAAAAACACAGATTGAACAGCAAAAATACAGGAGAGGGTTCAATGCGGTCACTCCGGTTGTTCGTGGCATTTGTTGCGGTTGCGGTGGTGATGTTGGCATGCACGCCGGCGCGTGTGTCGGCCCAGGCCGCTGAGTCCGGCATCACCCACGGCCCGCTGAGCGGCGAGGTGACCGCCGATGGCGTCACGCTCTGGGCACGGGGCGCGGGCGCAGGTGACCTCGTCTTTGCGGTCACCACGGCGGACGGGGCTGAAACCGTGGCCACGGCCACAGTCCCGGTGGACGAAGCCACCGATTTTGCGGGCAAAGCGCGCATTGACGGTC
>JAGQQP010000964.1 GCA_020426085.1 Planctomycetaceae bacterium
CGGACCAGGACGGGGCACGAACTGAGCACCTGCGAGCAGGCACAGAAGTATGAAGCCCAACGTTCTTATACATATTTTTCTGATTGTCCAGTCCCTGCACATCAGAGAGTTCCTCAGAAATACTCTTTTGCTGAGAACTTTGAAATCATTCTCTACTGTCTGAATTGGTGATTTGATCAGTCTTCCCCAAGATATCTTATCGGTATTCACCTCTCCTGGTAACGAGAGATCGAGTAAAACAGGGATTTTGCGGTCAAGACGGATTGGGAAACAACCGGGGCTAATGCCCTGCGGCTAATTTTTTATCTCGCGGATGAGATGGACTGGTATTGATTGAATGCGGGAGTTGTGACCTCCTGCTCGCTCCGCTCGGCCCGAATTGCATTCGGGCTTACCCTTTGTTTGTGATTAGTGGTTCGCGATTTTCATCTGCGGGAGTGAGATGCATTTTATTTATAATGCTTCACGAAACGTGAACTGTCATTGTGTTACCAGCATCGTTGGACGAGCCGACTGTGCCATACGGTTGACCTTTGTCATTCGCGGTGCAGCAAGTTGGGGGCTGGTTACAGTCACTGTCGGACGAGCCGACAGTGGCACACGGATGGTTTGCTTTTTTATTTTTTCTACTACGAAAAGCATGAAATGACACAAACGTTTCATGTGACTTTACGAAATGGGGAATGAGGTGGAGTG
>JAGQQP010000965.1 GCA_020426085.1 Planctomycetaceae bacterium
CTACAAGGTCCGCATCGATCCGTCCGACTCGATCCTGAGTCTGTCGGAGCGGCTGGCGAAGTACGGCGGCGGTGGAACCGACTGCTCGATCCCGCTGCACCAGGCGAACACCAAGTACCGCAAGCGGCAGTTCGCGGGCGTGGTGCTGGTCAGCGACAACGAGAGTTGGGTTTACCGTAACCGGGCGTTCGCTTACGGGCGTCAGGGTGCGACGGGCGTGCTGTCCGAGTGGCAGACGTTCGTAGCGAACCAGCAGCGGATGGGTGTCCGCTCGCCGAAGCTGGTCTGCATCGACATCCAGCCGTACGGTTCGACGCAGGCTCCGGAGCGTGACGACATCCTGAACATCGGCGGCTTCAGTGACGCGGTGTTCCATGTGGTCGCCTCGTACCTGAGCGATGACGCCGCGAGGTTTGTCGCAGAGGTGGAGTCGATCGAGCTGTAAGCGGCTCTGTTGTTGAAACCGACGCCCCTGGTCCGAGCAATCGGACCAGGGGCGTTTTCGTTTTCACAGTGTTGAGGCTGGTGATGACCAGCCCTGAAATCCCCTTGATTATCGGAGGAGGGTTCGGACTCTACCTTCGTCAGGAACAACTTCGACAGTCCGGCGAACGCACGCTGTTGCAGCAACTCCCAGAACCACGGGCTACAAACGACATCGACCTATTCGTCAGGATGGAAATCCTCGTG
>JAGQQP010000966.1 GCA_020426085.1 Planctomycetaceae bacterium
AGCATTTCGGCATCCGTACCGATCGCTATAAGCTGATCCGCTTCTACGAATTCGATGAATGGGAATTCTACGATCTGCAGAACGATCCCAAAGAGATGACCAACCAGTACGGCAATCCCGAATACAAAGACACGATCGCGGATCTGAAAAACCAGCTCACGGATCTCCGCAAATCCTACAAAGACGACACCGACATCAGCGTCAAGCCGTTAGAATGGCAGAAACAGTTCCGCCCGGAATGACGGTGAATCCAGGTCTGCGAAGTATACTCTATTGGGTGAGTGTAGCCCCTTTTCACGGCCGGACAAGCCGGACCGTGGCACACGGGAACCCCTACAATAGTAGATTCTGCCCCACTGAATCCGCCACTCTGGGTGCCACTGTCGGCTTGCCCGACAGTGCTGGTATAACCCCAGAAAAACAGAGTTATCTCTGGAAATCCAGAGTCGGAATCCAGGTATCTGCCTTTCTCTCACCTTTCTGATTCCTTCTACTCAGCGCCCCGTCTGATCTTCCATCAGGCGGCGTGCTTCCTGCGTTGCGGTTTCCCATTTTCCTTCATTCGCTGATGCCACAATCGCATTCAACCAGCCTGCTTCCCTCTCAGTGATTTCGCTTTTCTTTAGGGAACTCTGAATCAAAGTCTGCACGGTTTCCAGCCGTTCCGTACTCTTCTGATTACAGACCGA
>JAGQQP010000967.1 GCA_020426085.1 Planctomycetaceae bacterium
GGAATCTCGCTCCACGCATTGGGCACGGGCCATGCCATGGACGCCATGCTGCCTGTTCGAACAACGGGCTGTCCATTGATGTCGGCTCGCCCAATAAACCTGGCCTGAGTCAAACCGCGGGGCGCGTTTTCGGCTGCCGTCAGCAGCAGAATACCGCGAGACTTTCCGGCGGGAATGGTGAGCCCGGTGGCGGTGACACCTTCCGGCAGACCTTCCAGCTGAAGATCAATGGCCCCGTCAAACCCGTCGCGACGAATCACCACCACTTCCATCGGCATCGTCGCTCCGCCTCGCAAAGCCGCCGGCTTCGACAGCGCATTTCGGTCGCCGTTTCGCAGATTCATATGCAGCGCCCATGCGGCGATGGCAAAATCCGGAGCCGCCTTGCGAACGATCAGACGATAAATGTTGTCCGGGTCCGTTCGAGTTCCACCCAGCAGATCGGACAGCGTCAGCCGATACACACCATCTTCTTTGATTTCGACTTTGCCCAAAACGTCGGGCGACCCCGCGTTGTACGGCGGGCCATCATAGGAATACCCGTTGCTGCTGACCTTCACCGGACTGTCGATATCCGAAAGCTCCACAACGTCGACCAGTTTTTCCTGTTCACCTTCCCGAATCACTTGCTGCACCAGCACCGCAGGATCAGTGGGACGCCCCAGTCTTTCGG
>JAGQQP010000096.1 GCA_020426085.1 Planctomycetaceae bacterium
GTGGATACGAAAACCGGAAAACGGATCTGGGATATCGCAGCCGAGTATCAATCACACCCGGTCATCAACGGTGACAAAATCTTTGCCCAGGGGGGTGCCTGGGAACTGAAATCCGGAAAGCCGATCCCCTTCACCTTCGAACGCTCCTACGGCTGCGGCCAGATCTCTGCCAGCAAACACCTGATGGTCTTCCGCTCCGCCACGCTTGGGTACGTCGACCTCACCCGCAAAGCCGGCGTCGAAAACTTCGGCGGTATCCGCCTCGGCTGTTACATCAATGCCATCCCGGCCGGGGGCCTGGTCCTGGTCCCCGACGGCTCGTCCCAGTGCAACTGCTCCTACCAGATGCAGGCCTGGTTCGCATTGGAGGGAAGTGAGTAAGCAGACGGATGATCACAAATCAGAAAAAACCAGATTAATCGCTCTAAATCGATAATTATCTGGTAGTGCTTCGACGAAACACGCGTTACGTTTTCTGTCAGATCACTGGTACCGCTAAATCAATAATGTGGAACAGTGATAAATTGCACTAATGGGCCCCCAACAGGGAGATCGATGCTGATGAAATATCTGATTGCGTTCGCTGCGGTTGCCGTACTGATTGCTACTGGAATCTCTGCTCATCCGCCGCGTGGAAACCAAGATCGCGACTGCCAGCGGCCAGATGGTCCTCCACCTGACCCGTTTATGAAGCTGTTCGACACCGACCAAAGTGGGGAGATTTCAAAAGAGGAAATCGAACTGTCAGGCGTTGTACTTAAGAATCTTGACCGCGATCAGAGTGGTACGCTGACACGCGATGAAATGCCACGCCCTCCTCATCCTCCACGAGATCATCATGGCCGCGGAGAGGGAGACAGACACCCTCACCACGGAGATCGACCTCACAGAGACCGTGATCATCGACCAGATGCGGATCGGCCTCCTCGACCGGGATTCGAACCGATGCCAGAACCAGCCCCTCAGAAAGCCGTCTCCACTAATACTCCTGCTGATACAGTTCAATTCGCCGGTGGATACGAAACGGATCCACGCGATCACGGACGCCCTGTCGCTCTGATTGCGGCAGCACTGGGTGTGAAACCCGAAGTCTTTCGCCAGGCATTCAGTAATGTGAAACCGGCGCGTGGCGGCGACCCAACACCTGCACGGGCTCGTGCCAACAAAGAAGTTCTAATGGCGGCACTGGGAAAGCATGGTATCACTAACGACCGACTGGATACAGTTTCGAATTACTATCGGTACCAGCCTGAGCGCGGCGGACTCTGGAAACATACGCCTGCCACAGCAAAGGCGATCATCAAAGACGGAAAAGTGACCGGCCTGAAAATCATCAATGCAGGTTCGGGTTATCTGACACCTCCCACAGTGACGATCGCTGGTCATGAGGAAGTCAAAGTTCAGGTCACCCTCGAATTCAGCCAGGACTTTAAAAAGAACGGCAGTATCAAGTCACTGAAGATCATGAATTAAAAGGCAATCGGTGATGGCACGCCGGCGACATTGCGTGCCATCACTGTATTCCGATTCAGTTGGCTGACGCCAGGGAATTTGCTTTTTGCTGCAGCACTTCCAGCTGGGCATCAATTTTATCTTTTGCAGCCGAACTCTGATACAGAGACAACAGTTCTTTGGCTGCATCCCGCAATTCGATGTAAGGCCCCTCGAACTCGTTAGCATACGCATCCAGAGACTCCATCAGAATTGTCAGGTTCTGAGCAGCCTCTTTGGGTTTTTTCTTTGCAGCAGCGACGAAATCATCGACCGACTTTTTCGCAACATCACTTTTCTGAGAATCTGTTGGGGGTGGGGCCGATGGGCTTCCACAAGCGGCTAAAATAGTTGAGGCCAGCAGCAACATGGCGATGCCAGCCAGCTTAGTGCTGATTCCAGAACTGTATTTACTCATTTCTACTTTCCTGTTTTGAATAAAAAAGCAGCTCCAATGCATTACACTGGAGCTGCAGTATTGAGCTACCGTATCAGTGTGTCTGATCGATTAATACTCACCAAGAACATTTCCATCATCAATCGACAGCAGGTTCAGATAAGTATTCTGATCCACGTTTTCAGAGATGAATCGTACAGAACCATCAGCCAGTGTCACATGCGCACCACCTACGTGGAAGCTGCGTAACCCCTGACCTGCACCGGATCCGGTGATGTCCGGGTTATTACGTCGGTTGAAATTCTGATCAGAAGAATTGTTCGCAGCATACGGAGTCCCGTCTGTGACTTTCGTCGTATTCGGAGTCAGGATACCGTTGCTGTTTCTCCCGCTGAACAATGCTCCCGTGCACCAGCCCCAGGCACCTTTGTCATCAGAAGTTGCAGTCCCCACTACAATTTCTCCGAGCATAATGGCATTCGAAGTACCGTCTGAAATGTCACGGATTTTAGCGCCGTTCTGGGCGATCGGACTGAAAATTCCGCGACGGTTACTGTTGAAATCAGCAATATTCAGACTGGTACCTGCTCCCACGGAACCTGCATAAGTAATTCGGGAAAATCCGGTGAAGTCCTGTGTCAACAGAGCACGATCGACGCCGGTCTGAGAAGGGCAGCGCAAAACAGGAATCTTTGCCCGCAATACGCTCGTACCGGAACTGGCGTTCGCGCTGCGTGCATTCAATGACATGTTGTACTGATTGTATAATGGTGCCTGATCCATGAATGGCAGAACCTGCACGACCCAGGTGGTTCCCCAGTTGGCATTACGTCCGTCGGCAGGAGCAGAACCGTTTCCATACCACACTGCTCCCGGAGGAAACGTGCGATGGGAATCGTGATAGTTGTGTAACGCCAGTCCGACCTGCTTCAGAGCATTTTTACACGTGCTGCGACGAGCAGCTTCGCGCGCCTGCTGCACTGCAGGAAGTAACAGAGCAATCAGAATTGCAATGATGGCAATTACCACCAGTAATTCGATCAAGGTAAAACCTCGCTTGAGAGATACGTTCTTCGATCGCATGAATTCAACCCTTTAACGATAGAAATATGAATAGAAACAATACCGGTAGTACTGGCATTGAAATGAGAGCCCGGGTTTTTTGCTTTAGAAGATTAAAGCAGGGCGGATAAGAATGGCTTAACAATTTGGAGGGAACACCAACACACTCATCATCGAGTCGAGTAAAGCAGCACTCTTCTTTCATTAATCTCGCATGAATTTTATGTTTTTCTTGAGCGCAGGCAACAAGTAGATTTCTTTAATTCACAGAGTAGTTGAAAATAATAAAACACGTACAGTGAATTAACACTGAACACGCTTTATACAATAAAACTAAATAATACTTTATCCATAAACAGTACTCTTACAGATCAAATTTTCATAACCGCCTTGATCAAAACTCCCCGCTCAAGATGCGTCAGCTGATCACCTGTGTGACATGAGAATCTTCTCAAAAGATATCTTCCCGCTTGCGATACCACTTTTCTTAACTTACATTAGAAAACTTGACTATCGCACACCATTCAGAAAAATCATCAGGACCAGCAAACAAGGAAATCCTCATGAAAAAGTCGATGACATTCCCGAAATCAAAAAACAGTCTGTCACTCTGGTTCTGTCTGTTGCTTGTCAGTTTCATTTCAACCGAACGATTTGCACTCGCTGCAGAAACAGAGTGGAAAGCAGGGATCGCCAAAGCAGTTATCACTCCCGAGACCGGTGTCTGGCTGGCCGGCTACGGTTCCAAGCGACTGCCTGATGGAAAGCTGCATGATATCTGGATGAAAGCGCTGGCCCTGGAAGATAACAAAGGTCATCGCGCCGTATTGATCACCAGTGATTTCCAGGGAGTGCCCCGCAGCATGAGCGACCGTGTCTTCGCTGAGATCAAACAGAAGTTTCAGCTGGAACGCCATCAGATCATGTTTACCTTTTCGCATAATCACTGTGGCCCGAGACTCGGCGATGACCTTTATGATTACTATCCCGTCGATCCGATGCAGGTCAAGCTGGTCGACGAATACACAGATCGCATGGTTGTCAAAACCGTAGACATGATCGGCGAGTCACTGAAAAACCTGGCACCTGCACAACTCCAGATGGGAACCGGTCACACCACCTTTGCCGTCAACCGTCGCAATAATCGTGAAGCCGATATTCCCAATCTCATCAAAGCGGGTAAAGAACTGGTGGGACCAGTCGACCATGACGTGCCCGTAATGACCGTCACACGCCCCGATGGCAAACTGGATGCCGTTCTGTTTGGATATGCCTGCCATCCTACGACACTCAGCTTTACCAAAGTCTGCGGCGATTACCCCGGCTTTGCCCAGTTGGAACTCGAAGAGAAACATCCCGGCGTTACTGCCATGTTCGTCAACACCTGTGGTGGTGACCAGAACCCGCTCCCCCGCCGCAAAGTCGAACTCTGTGAAAAATACGGGCACATGCTGGCAGTCGCGGTGGAGGAGGTCTTACAGAAACCACTTCAACCCGTTTCGAACGGTTTATCAACCGCGTTTGATTATGTCGACCTCCCCTACTTGAAAACCGTCACTCGTGCCGATCTGGAAGCTGACTTAAAAAGCAGCAGTGCCATCAAAAAACGCTGGGCGGAACGGCTGCTGAAAAAGCTGGACGCCGGTGAGACCTTCCCTTCGAGCTATCCATACCCCCTGCATGCCTGGCGACTGGGCAGTGAAATGCTGATGATCGGCATGGGTGCCGAAACCGTCGTTGACTATGCAATAAAATTCAAACGCGAATTCGGTCCCGGTACCTGGGTCTGTGGTTATGCCGATGACATGATCTCCTACATCCCCTCCAAACGGGTCTGGCTCGAAGGGGGTTATGAGGGAGGCTACAATCTGTATGAATACGGTCGCCCTGCTTACCGCTGGGGACCGGATACAGAAACACTGATCTCAAACACCGTTGACAAACTCGTCAAACAGGTTGAATACAAATCCGACTGAACTGTTCCGGTTCCATTTTATGCTTCGAGAGAAGTGACCGGTTTCCCTGCCAGTACTTTTTGTACCAGCGGGTGAGCCAGCAGTTCTTCCCGTTCGGCAGCAGTCACAGGTCGCATCGGTTGCGGCGCAAAGTTACCGGGAATCCCTCTCAGATTCATCAGTGTGGTCACCGTCGAAAACAGTGGTGCAGAAAACGTCGTCAGTAATCTCAGCAATGCTGACAGATCCTGTTGCACCAACGCGAGCCGACTCCAGTCTTCTGCCAAAGTCGCCTCTACCATGGCTTCAATCCATTCCGGCACGACAATATAAATTCCATCCAGATGTTCTCGTACTCCCGCCTGCAATAAGACATCCATCAGATTCGGTTGCGCGACGATCACACGAAACTCATCCCCCACGACATCAATGACGGGACGAATCGCCGTGAAATGATCCGAGCATTTAATCCCCTGGATATTAGGATGTTTTGCCAGCCGCAGTACCGTCTCTACTTCCAGTTTCGTACCTGTTGTCTGTGGAAGATCATAGAGAAACAAAGGCTTGGAACTCAGGTCCGCCAGTGCCTCAAAATAATCGACCAGATCACTCTGACTGTACTTCAGAAAGTAGGGTGAGATCACGACCACCCCATCAATGGCACAATCTTCTACCATGCGGATTCTTTCGCGCGTCCGCACGAAACTGGTATCCCCCACTCCTACCAGCAGCTCGGCTTTTCCCGCGTTGAACTGTACGCTCTGCTCGACCAGTTCGCGATAAGTTGAATCCTTCAACAGCTGCATCAGCCCCATCGTACCGGCGATCAGAAAACCATTGATCCCGTGCGTCAGCTGGTCCTGAATCTGTGCTTCCAGCCCTGCTGAATGCAAATCTTCTTCCGCTGTCAGTGGAGTTCCTAATGCCGTAATCATTTTCAACGAGTGGGCCATGCTGCTTACTTTCTAAAAAATGGATTTAAGCCGTCTGATCGATAAATTCAGAGAAGGAAATCACAGGACAGGTTGTATCTGCTAACATGCGATCAACCGACCCCTGATCCTTAAATCCGCTGCCCGTGATCACAGAGACAACGGTTTCATCACGTTGAATTTTCCCATCGGCGGCTGCCTGTAACGCTCCTGCCAGCGAAACTGCGGCAGCAGGTTCACAAAAAATGCCTTCCTGGCGCGCGAGCAGCGCCTGGACTTCATACACATATTCGTCTTCCACCAGATATCCACTGCCTCCCGTTTCCCGGCAGGCGGCGATCACATCATTTCCATCCAGCACACTGGCTACCTGCAGACCACCAATTTTCGTCGTACTTTGACAGGTCTGCGCGCGATCGGTCCCCGCCTGTAACGGGCCGGCGATCGTATTGTTTCCCGCCGGCTGCACACAGTGAAATGCCGGCAGTCGGTCGATCTTCTCTTCCTGACAGGCTGACTGAAAGCCACGATAAACGGCAAGTAACAGCCCGCCTCCGCCGGCACAGCAAAACAGATGATCGATCCTCCCCTGCTTTTCGGAAATCTGGTCAACCAGTTCCCGTCCGATGAATTCAACTCCCGCCATCCCGATCGGATTGAACTGATAGCTGCTGACCTGCAACTCCGTATCAGCAGCAGATCCCAGTTGCTTCAGATACTTGAATACCTTTCCTGATATTTCCGGATCGGCACCAAACCCCTCAATCCTCCACACGGCCGCGCCATAAGCCAGCATTTGTTTCAGCTTGTTTTCAGGAGCGCCAATAAACACAGCAACCTGACAAGTCATTCCTGCCGCTGCACAGTAAGCTGCCAGCGCAGATCCTGCGTTTCCACTCGAACAGGTGACAACCCGCTTCTTCCCCTGCGCCAGCATGTCTGTGATGGCAGCGGCTGCAAAACGGTCTTTGTAAGAACCGGTGGGATTCACCATTTCCAGCTTAAAATATAAATGGGACAGCCCCGCTTCAGGACCAATCCGACGTGATTTGATTAAAGGCGTATGCCCTTCTCCCAGCGTGAAATACGCCGACTCCATAACGCTTCCTCTACCAGAGATTCCCATTGAGATTCGGCCCGAATGACAGACTCTACGATCAGATATTAGATCAAAATCCTGTTCTCAACATCAGCAATCTTCAGCAAAACTTCATGAATTGTCTTGACGACTTGACAAAGGGTTATATGATAATAAACCAGATTGTCATACAATCTATTGATTTATAGTATAATGTGGATGCAGCGACAATGAACTCCTCTTCTGGAATTTCATACCAAATTTAACCTGACCGTCTGCACTCACTCTGAACCGCATTTCAACTGCCATCTATGGCGCTCGCAGGAAAGCAGTGAATCAATGGAAGTATCGCGTGACGATATCTCGATTTCTTCAACGGAATCACGAACTTTGAGCGCTGAACTTGCTGACCATCTTTGTGAACGTATTCGCAGCAAACGCCTTGCTCCCGGCGATCGATTGGGAACCGAAGCGGAACTGGCTGATCAGTTTGGTGTCTCTCGAACGGTTGTACGTGAAGCCGTCGGTTCACTCAGAGGACTGGGTGTGGTCGTTGGCCGACAGGGACGCGGGCTCTGTGTCGCGGAAGCCGATAATTTTTCTGATGTTCTCAGAAAAGCACTGGTCCCCCAGGTTGCCAGTCCCCAGGGTTGGCGAGAACTGCAGCAGTTACGCGCGGTGATCGAAATCGGCTCTATTGCTCTGGCCGTCGAATTGATTACCTCAGAAGAAATCATCCGCCTGCAGACCATTGTCTCTGAAATGAAGCGCGTGATGAAAAAAATAAAGCAGGACCCCAAGAGGGCCAGTAAAGCATATAAAGAAATGGATTGCCTGTTTCACCAGACGATTCTTGCCGCCTCGCACGGCAACTTTGTCAAACAGTTTCATGGTGTTTTGCTGGATTACTTTCATGCAGGTGACCTGTATGGTCATCCCCCTACGACGAAGGGTCTCCGGCAACATGAACAAATTGCAAACGCCATTGCCGATAGGGATACCGATCTGGCAACCAGATATTTGACGGACCACCTGAAACCACAATTAAAAGCTCCAACGGAACAAACAACGGAGACGAACGAGTCGCTCTGACAATAAAATACAGAAATTGATACTACGATACCTCAGGCGCGGATATCGAAACAAATACAACAGCTTCAGCTTGATGAATTTGATTCCTGCAAACCTTAGACAGAACCCGTTCAAGTTCTGTCCCGCTTTAGTAGATGCACCTGTGTGCCAGGGTGATTATATCGTTTATAATTTCTGAGTTTCGTTTGATGGAGATGGTTCAATGTTCCTGATTAATAGCGAAAAACGACATCGCGGATTTACTCTGATTGAGTTGCTGGTGGTAATAGCCATCATCGCCATCCTGATTGCCCTCTTACTGCCAGCGGTCCAGCAGGCCCGGGAAGCAGCACGCCGCTCCTCCTGTAAAAACAATTTCAAACAGGTCGGACTGGCTTTACACAACTACCATGACACATTCACGGCCTTTCCCATTGGAGCTGGCATCAGTGGAGGATGTAGTGGATACTCGGGAGCCCATATGTTTTCCTGGGGCGTCAGAATTCTCCCGTACCTTGATCAGACCAATATTTATAACAATCTCAACTTTTCCGGATCGACTCCATTCGTACCCACAAACTTCAGTTCCAGCACCTGCCTTGCGACAGTCCCGCCTTTTATCTGCCCCAGTAATCCACAACCGGATGTGATCGTGAATCGTGCCGGGACATTTGCAGGGGCATTGCCGGACGGAATGGGACGCACGGACATGGGAGGGGTTGCCGACTCCATCAGCTGGAAATGTAACAGTGGCACTGGAGTACGTCCGACGTCTGTTGGTAATGGCATCCTGTTTGCTATCTCACGTGTCAAAATGCGTGACATCATCGATGGTGCCAGCAATACCCTGATGGTCGGAGAGGTCACAGGATCGCTCTCCTCATCCGGACTTAACGGAAACTCTTACACAGGCTACGATGTCTTTGACACCAGCAATGGGATCAACAGCATCGACACTGTTCCCGGCGGTGGCACATTTGCTTTTCGCCCACAGGGGTTCTCCAGTTTTCACGTTGGTGGTGCCCACTTCGTCCTCGGCGATGGATCCGTCCGCTTCATCTCGGAAAACATTGATCAAGGCACACTGTCTGCAATCACCACCCGCAATGGACGTGAAGTCGTAGGCGAATTCTAAATCGAATCTACAGTTACATTCTGCATCTTGATTGATCGGCAGTTCAATTCGCAGCCTGACCCCGTTCAGGGAGTCGCGATTTGAGTTCCTGTAATACACATTCAAGCAGGGAGTTACAGAATCGATCCTACTATTGAAAGGAGGCAGAAATGCCTGAACTGAAAACGATATTATGCATCCTGACCAGTCTGCTGCTGGTCGGCTGTGGCGGAGTCAGCGATGCTCCCGACCGCCGTGTTGTCACGGGAAACGTCACACTGAATGGCACGCCGCTTGAGGGAGGCGTCATTCGCTTTCTCCCTCAACCCACCGGTCCCATTGCTGCGGGAAAAATTCGTGATGGCAAATACGAAGTTACGAATAAAGGGGGTGTCCCTCTGGGAAAACACAAGGTTGAAATCAAAGGCACCCCGATCCTTCCCGACGATACTACCGGTATGTCTCTCGGTGAGATTGATGCAGCTACCAAACCTGCCATCAACGTTCCCGAAAAATACTACAAAGACTCTCAACTGGAAGCGACAGTCGAAGCGGGAAGCGACCCGTTTCAGGTCAACTTTGAACTGAAAGACTGAATCACAACGAAAAAAATTGAATTAAGGCTTATAGAAATGTTAATACGCTTCACGACCTTCTGCTTCTTCATTGTTGTCACTGTTTCCATAACCACAGCCCGGGCAGAGTGGAATCATCCCCAGACGAAAAAACTCCCACACCAGCATCTGGGCCCCTTCATCAAACTTCAGGATGGCAGCCTGCTGGCTCCAGATGCAAAACAGTCTCTCATCAGCACTGATCAGGGTAAAACCTGGTCATCGACGCCTCTGTATCAGGAGCCTGCAAAGTTTCAGACCAGCAATGAACGCGCACTGATTCAGACGAAAAAAGGAACCATCATCCTCGCATTCATGAACCTGGCGGAACGGAAATTCAACTGGAACGATAAACTGGGAGGGCCGCAGTCCGACTGTTACCTGCCCGTGTATATTGTCCGCAGTACCGATAACGGAAAGTCGTGGCTCACCCCGCAGATACTGCAGGATCATGGCTGGTGCGGCGCGGTTCGCAGTATCATTCAGACAAGCTCCGGTCGCATTATCGTCGTTGTCTCTCAAGCGATTGCTAATCCGGGACGACACGTCATGCTGACCTATTATTCCGATGATGAAGGCGCCACCTGGAACCACAGTAACATGATCGACCTTGGTGGCTCAGGCGATCATGACGGCGCTATGGAAGGAACAATCGTGGAACTGAAGAATGGTCGCATTTATGCTTTGATCCGCACAAAATTCGGACGCTTCTGGGAAGCCTTCTCCACCGACGAAGGCGCCTCTTGGAGAACCATCCAACCTT
>JAGQQP010000968.1 GCA_020426085.1 Planctomycetaceae bacterium
TGCGAAAAGCACATGACGCTGACCATAGAAGAAGGTCGGTTGATGAGCCAAGTTTGTCGCGAGACCAAACGAATTGTCCAGATTGGCACGCAACAACGCAGCAACCTCCAATTCTTGAAGGCCATCGCGTTGATTCGCGCCGGACGAATTGGAAAGCTGCAGCACGTGACCTGCAGCATTGGCGGTGGCCCCACTAGCCCGGAACTGCCAGCGGTTTCGCCGCCCAAGAATTTGGACTGGAATCAGTGGCTGGGTCCAGCACCCGAAACCCCATTCCGCTTTTTGGCTGGCGACAATGGTGAAACCAAAAGCTGGTCGCGAGCCCACTATGAATTCCGCTGGTGGTATGAATATTCAGGAGGCAAACTGACTGATTGGGGCGCGCATCATGTGGACATTGCCACGTGGGCCATGGGTAAAACGGACACCGGGCCCATCAAGATGACTCCGAAAATGGTCAAGCATCCCGTGCCTTTTGAACATGGTTATCCTACGGACGATCGGCATTACAACACGGCCACGGAATTCTTGCTGGAAGCCGAATATGAAGATGGCTTGGTGATGACCATTCGCCACGATCAAGGTAATGGCATCTTGTTTGAAGGAACCGATGGCCGGATCTTTGTGAATCGAGGCCGTTTGACGGGCAAAGCTGTAGAAGAC
>JAGQQP010000969.1 GCA_020426085.1 Planctomycetaceae bacterium
GACGTTGTCGTCCGCAGCGAAGAGGGGAAAGGCAGCGTATTCACGGTGACGATTGACACCGGGGATATCTCCGGTGCCCGTCGCATCGACTGGGCGAAAGTCACGGAGTCTGCCTCGGTGCTAAAGGTGGAGAAGATGGCCAGCACGCAATTGCCACCGGCCCGTGTGCTGATCGTGGAAGACGGAGCCGAAAACCGCGAACTGATTACGCTGGTCCTACAGCAAGCCGGACTGCAGATTGTTACTGCCGAGAACGGAAAGGAGGGCGTGGACGCCGCGCTGGCGGGAGATTTTGACGCGATCATGATGGATATGCAGATGCCTGTCATGGACGGCTATCAGGCTGCCAGGCTATTGCGCCAACGTGGCGTCCAATTGCCAATTGTCGCTTTGACTGCCCACGCGATGAAAGGCGACGAACAGAAGTGCTTGGACGCCGGTTGCTCGGACTTCCTCACCAAACCCATCAATATTGATCTGCTGATGCAAAAGCTGCAGGAGGTCTTCCAACGTCAGCCTCCTCGGCCACGATCAGTCCCTCCTGCAACGGCATTCCGGTCGAGCGAACCGGCGACGGTCCGGGACGACGTAGCCACGACGCAGACACAGGTCCCGCGGCAGACGTCCGTGAGCCACGCACCCTTGATTTCACAACTGCCCATG
>JAGQQP010000970.1 GCA_020426085.1 Planctomycetaceae bacterium
AAAGGCGACCAAGGCTGCCAACCGAAAGCTGAAGTCCGTCCCGCTCCGGGAGACGACGATCTCTCATCAGGTCGAGGGGCGTTTCGGAGCGTCCCGGGTCGTCTTGATCCCAGCAAGTCCTGGTACAGGTATCATCGCCGGTGCAACCGTGCGAACGGTTGTCGAGTCGGTCGGCATCAAGGATATTCTGACGAAAAGTCGCGGTTCGAGTAATCCGGTCAATTTGGTGAAGGCAACGTTTGATGCCCTGTCGCGACTGCGAACACGTGAAGACGTGATGCGTCTGCGAGGAGTGGAGCTGTAATGATTATTGATGACGTCCATCGCGGAATTCAGAAGAACAAGGCACGCAAGCGTGTTGGGCGCGGTCCCGGTTCCGGTCAAGGCAAGACGGCAGGTCGAGGTCACAAGGGCTACTACAGTCGTCGGGGCGCCTCACGTCGAGTTGGTTTCTCGGGTGGTCAGATGCCGTTGGCCCGGATCATCGCCAAGCGGGGTTTCAACAACAACCAGTTTGCTGATAAGGTGTTGGCGATCAACGTCTCGGTTCTGGACGCGAAGTTTCAGAATGGGGAGACCGTCAATCCCACAACGCTTGCTGAGCGAGGTTTGGCAAAGGGCAACTTCGATTACATTAAGGTGCTGGGAGATGGCGATCTC
>JAGQQP010000971.1 GCA_020426085.1 Planctomycetaceae bacterium
CGGGGGCTCGGATTTCGAACCTGTCGAGGCGAACCCGATGCTGGGGTGGCGAGGAGCGAGCCGCTACTACCACCCCGGATACCGTGACGGTTTCGCGCTCGAATGCCGAGCCATACGCAAGGTCCGTGAACAGCTCGGTCTGACCAACGTGATCGTCATGGTGCCGTTCTGTAGAACTCCTGACGAGGCTGATCAGGTGTTAGCGGTCATGGCAGAGGAGGGCCTGGTGCGCGGGGAGAAGGGCTTGTTGATCTATGTGATGGCCGAGATTCCATCCAACATCATCTTGGCTGAACAGTTCGCAGAGCGTTTCGACGGGTTCTCGATCGGTTCCAACGATCTGACCCAGTTGGCCCTAGGCGTCGACCGCGATTCGGAAACGCTCGCTGCGCGTTTTGGCGCCGATGATCCTGCCGTTCTGACACTCATCAGGGATCTGATCACTAGGGCTCACGCGATGGGTCGGTCTGTGGGGTTCTGTGGCCAGGCGCCCAGCAACGACCCTGCGTACGCGCAGTGGCTGGTGGACGCGGGGATCGATTCTGTGTCGGTCACGCCGGACAGTTTCGTTGCCGTCAAACAGAAGGTCGCTGATGCAGAAGATACCCCACGGGGTATAGGCTAGGGTGGCGTGGAGATCTGAATCAGAGCTACTGGAGG
>JAGQQP010000972.1 GCA_020426085.1 Planctomycetaceae bacterium
CGACTCCACCGGAACGATCGGCAGTACGACGTGCGACGGGCGCGCCGCATCGCAGAAGACGGTGTTGCGAGCGACGCGGGTCGTGCGGCCGGTGCCTTCCGGGGCGCCCGTGTTCGGGTTGACGTCAAATTTCGGGAAGTTGCTCGACGAAATATCCAGGCGGATGCGGTGGCCGGCCTTGAACAGGTTTGCCGTCGCGAAGGGCTCGATCCTGATCTCGAACACCTCGCCGGCCTGAAGCCGTTCCGGCGCGTCAAATCCCTTCCGATAACGGCAGCGGAAGATGCCGTCAGTGAGGATCATGGCGATCCCGGTGGGGTAGTCGGCACCTGGCGGGTGGACATCGATCAGCTTGGCGGTGAAGTCGGTGTCGGGCGCGTCCGTGGAGACGTGGAGCACGATGGTGATCGGGCCGACGACCGCTACATCCTCGTCGAGCGGCTCGGTCTCGAAGGACAGCACGTCGGCGCGGGCGGAGAGCGGCAGCCCGGGATTTGCCGAACCGAAAAACCGCTCCGCCTCACGCTGGTCGAAGGCACCGCCCGCGAACACTGGCTGACCGCTGGTCAAGGCACCGCCGATGGTGGGCACCGGGTTCTTCGGGTCGAAATCGTAGACGAAGGGCGGCGCGTTCTCGGGCGGCATCGCCTCGTCGA
>JAGQQP010000973.1 GCA_020426085.1 Planctomycetaceae bacterium
TTCCTTTTCCCAGACCGATTCCAGTTTTTTCCCGGCGACTCCTACCTGAGTCCAGACAGCTTTGAACTCTTCCTCTTTTTCCAGGGAGAGTTTGGTTCGGGATGGAGGTAACTCGGGAGCACGATCACACACGCGAACAAAATGGAGAAACCCATCATGCTCGTTAGCGGCAGCGACAACACTGGTCGTGCCTGAGATGCCTGCTATCGCCAGTAAGCACATCCCGGCAAGTCGTGTGCAATTTCGAGTGAGCAATGGAACGCTCCGGGGACATGCCAGGTCAGCAGAAGTTGAAAACGTCCTGTTCACTTTCTTCATGTCCGTTTCCTGTTGAAAGTGCCAAACGAAAAATCAGCAGACAGCGTCGCATTATTCGAGATGCGGTTTAGCTGGCGCATTGTAGCATTGACGCGACATGCCGCCCAATAGCAATCGGTGCGGTCAGTGTGTGCTCGAAATACGTAAAAAAAGAGGCGAACCAGATGATTCGCCTCTTTCGTTCATATCTGTCAGCTCAAGAGCCGAACTTATTTTGCCGCTGTTTTCTCTTCGACAGCAGGCGGTACTTCTTCATTTTTCTCGACGGTTAAGTCGTTACCCACAGTCAGAGTCAACCAGCCGTCTTTAGTTTGAATACCAGTGATATTCAAATAC
>JAGQQP010000974.1 GCA_020426085.1 Planctomycetaceae bacterium
CACCACGGAGCAGACCGATGCACCGCATGCGACCGGGACACATGAGCACCACGACCATGCCCACTACCAGTGCCCGATGAAATGCGAAGGCGACAAGACCTACGAGGAACCAGGTGCCTGCCCTGTCTGCAAGATGGACCTGGCGGAAGTGAAGGAGTAACGAACCACCTCGCATGATGCGCCTACCTGACCTCATCCTCCGTTATCGCGTACCGCTGCTCGTCATCGGCGCGCTCGCCATGGGCTTGCTGCTCGGCCGGGTCCTGTTCCGTCAGGCTGGTCAGGAGGCGCAGCATCAGCCGTCCCACGAGCAGGCCACGGTGTGGACCTGCTCCATGCATCCCCAGATCCGGATGAACGAGCCAGGCAAGTGCCCCATCTGTGGCATGGACCTGATCCCCGTGGGTTCCCCGGGGAGTGCTGAGATGGATCCGATGGCGGTGCATCTGGGCGAGGAGGCGATGGCCCTGGCCAATGTGCGTACCATGCAGGTGGGTGCCGGATCGGTGGAGGGCAGCTTGCGCCTCACCGGTCGTGTGCAGGCCGACGAACGACGGGTGTACGCCCAGAGCGCGCACGTGGCGGGCCGCGTGGAGGAATTGCTCGTGGACTTCACCGGAGAGCGGGTCGCCATCGGTCGTCCGCTGGCCGTC
>JAGQQP010000975.1 GCA_020426085.1 Planctomycetaceae bacterium
GGGCATGGATGCTCTGACGCAGCAGGCCTTTGACATTCTGACGTCAACAGCACTCGCAGATGCACTGGATGTTTCGCGGGAATCTCAGTCCGTTCGAGACCGCTACGGCAAGGGCGATGAAAAACGGTTTGGTGACGGTGCTCCGCGAAATCTGGAACATTTTCTGATGGCGCGACGACTGGTCGAAGCCGGCTGCCGTGTCGTGACGCTTAACTTCGGCCGCTGGGATTTTCACAGCGACAACTTCAACGGAATGAAGAAGACTCATCTGCCGCAGTTTGACCAGGGTCTGTCGGCTCTGATTGAAGACCTGCACGAACGGGGAATGGCGGACGATGTGGCTGTGATTGCGTGGGGAGAGTTTGGTCGCACTCCGCGCATTAACAAGGATGCCGGGCGTGACCACTGGCCTCAGGTGGGCGGCGGTTTGCTGGCCGGAGGCGGATTCCGTTCCGGTCAGGTGATCGGGGCGACCGATCGACTGGGGGCTGAAATCGCCGATCGCCCGGTACATTTCGGTGAAGTCCTGGCTGCCTTGTACCGCCATCTGGGTATCGATCCCGATGCCATAAAACTCACGGACCTGACCGGTCGGCCTCAGTACCTGCTGGACAAGACGGTTCCCATGCCCGAGTTGGTTTGATGCAGGCCA
>JAGQQP010000976.1 GCA_020426085.1 Planctomycetaceae bacterium
TTCGTTGCAGCCGATCTTGGTGCCGGTCAGGCCGAGGTCGTAGCGCAGCACCTGGGCCAGATAGCGGTTGGCAGGGACGTCGAGCGTATGGTCAACGCCGTTGACGGTGAGTTTCAACTGGGGCATAGGTGAGTTTCTCCAGACTCATACAGAGACAAACTGCGAGTTAGCCACAGATAAACACAGATGACCACAGATAAGTGCAAATGATTTGAATTCGTCTGCCTATCTGTGGCGAAGCGGGGGAATCTAAGTTTAAATCTATGTTTTTGCTGTTCAATCTGTGTTTATCTGTGTCCATCTGTGGCTCCGTTTTCCAGTGGTTATGCGCTGCATGCGCGGGCAAAGGCGGTACGGAGCACGCGGTCCAGGAGTACGCCGAGCATCTCGTGGCGGTACTCCTTGGTGGCGCGGTGCTTGGATGTGCGCAACTGGGCTTGCGCTTGCGCGGCGGCGATGGCGGCGCTGATCACGGCGTCGTCGAAATTGGTCGCGCCGGTCAGGATCGCCTCGGCATCGCCGGCGCGAAACGGGATGGGGCCGGCCGGGCCCACGGCGATGGTGGCGGCGACGACCCGGTCTGCCTCTTCGTCCAGGGTGAGGTTGGCGGCCACGCCCAAAATCGGCAGCGCCACGCCTTG
>JAGQQP010000977.1 GCA_020426085.1 Planctomycetaceae bacterium
AGCTCGAAAGCTTGGGTGACGATCGCCAGTCGACTGGACCGCTCGGACCGACAGGTTTTCTCGCCGCGATCCAACAATCGACCGCCGTGTTGTGGCGCCCGCTGGATGTGAAACTCGAGCCCGGCACGAGCGATACCGAAGCGACCGGAACGGACGCGACGGTCATCAAGCTGTATGTGCCCAAGGCGACGCACGGGACACGGTTGTTGCGACCGGGCGAGCATCCAACGTTCGCCGGTATTCGCAGTGAGAAGCTGGTCGACAAGTTGAACTTCTTGTCGCTGATGATCGCGCTCTTCGGCGGAACCGCCAGTCTGCCTCACATTCTGATTCGCTACTACACGGTGAAGGATGCGAGCGCGGCGCGGAAGAGCACCATCGTTGGCATCGCCTCGATCGGCTTCTTCTACCTGCTAACGCTCTACATCGGTCTGGGAGCGATGACCAGCGGAGCGATCGACGTCAAGGACTCCAACCTCGCCGCGCCGCTATTGGCTCGTAGTTTGAGCGAGTGGCTGTTCGCGGCGGTGAGCGCGATCGCGTTCACGACGGTGCTCGGCACGGTGAGCGGTCTGATCTTGGCTTCCACCGGAGCGATCACGCGCGATCTGTTCTCGTTGTGCGTGAAGGAGCAAGTG
>JAGQQP010000097.1 GCA_020426085.1 Planctomycetaceae bacterium
TCCCCTTTGTCAGAACAGATATAGAAGCGGCCGTTGACAGCGGCAGGGGTGGGGACGTCAGAGAACTCTCCCTTTTCTTCGATGGTCCAGGCGACATGTGATTTGGTCACATCACCACTGCCACCGAGTTTGATTCCGGTTATCGAACCGCCGCGGGCATAAGGGGCAATCAGATAGCCATCGCTGACGACAGGCGAAGAGATAGAGCGGAAGTATTTATGCTGGGTCGGATTCAACCCGCCAACCTGCCAGATCTGTTTTCCGGTCTGTGCATCGTGGGCAGTGACATGGTCTGCACCGAGAACATAGATGATCTCTTTGCCATCCTGGTTGACGACGACGGGAGTCGAATAACTCTGATTCGCTTCTTCCGGTGCATCCAGATTACGGTCCTGTTTCCAGGCTTCCTTTCCGGTCGCTTTGTCAAAGGCCACGATGTAAGAGTTATCGCTTTGCATACAGGCGATGACCACCAGATTATTTGTTAATACAGGGGAAGTTCCCAGGTCCCACCAGAGAGTATCTTCGCCATAGATTTTCTGCAGGTTTTTCTGCCAGACAATTTTTCCTTCCCGGTTCAGACAGGCAAGGTCACCACTTTTAAAATATGTGAAAACGAACTGGTCATCAACGACTGGAGAAGGGCTGCTGCCGCTTCCCTTTTTGTGTTTGCCGGCGCGTTCGGTACCGAAATTAGTCGACCATTTTTTCTTTCCCGAATTTTTATCCAGGCAGATGACTTCGTTCTTTCCATCTGTTGTGGTTGTCAGAAACAGGTCATCGCCCCAGATGACGGGGGTTGAACCACTGATGCCAGGAAATGCCACTTCCCAGAGAATGTTGTTAGAACTGTCCCAGGAGACTGGGTAACCGGAACCTTCTGCAACGCCGTTGGAAGTCGGCCCACGCCAGCCAGGCCAGTTACCTGCGAGTGTGGTCGAGGCGAGAAACAGGGAAAGAGTTAGGGTTGCCAGTAAAGCTTTCATTATGATACCTCTGACTGTGTGAACTTTTTTGCGAACCGGGTTTGGTGAGCAATTTGAATTTATGGTTGGAATCAGTTACATGGTGAGACCACCGATTATAGCACGGTAGGAAAACAGATTTCATTCAGAATCGAAGTATTTTTTTACGATCCAGTCAGGTTGGTGCGGGTCTGGTTTTCGTTTCCGCCCCGTCAGATCAATGGCTTCCGGCTTCGGATGATCAGATGTGAGCGACTGTTTGTCGTCCGTTTTTTTCTGCCATGCTTTCAGTTCCGACAGCATTTTCTCAATGCGCTGTTTCTGATCCGGATGCTCGGACAGGTCCTTTAATTCGTATGGATCTTCTTTGAGATCAAACAGTTGTGTTTTATTGATCTGAGGATAGCGAATCAGTTTCCAGCGATCATCGCGAACGGCCCGCATCAGATCTTCATAAGTGGTAAACAGTGTGTCGCGAACCCGATCTGATTTTCCGCGCCAGATGGGAGCCAGATCGGATCCTTCCACACCAGTGGGGACCTGAATCTGAGCCAAATCACAGACGGTCGGAAAAATATCATACAGGTAAACCAGCGCGTCGCTGGATTTATTTTCGGGGATTCCAGGGCCTTTAAAGATCAATGGTGATTTCATGCTGTGCTCGTACAGGTTCTGTTTCCCCAGCAAGCCATGACTGCCGATTGCCAGTCCATGATCGGAAGAGTAAATCACGATCGTATTGCTGTCGAGTTTTCTCTCTTTCAGTGTCTGCAGGATACGGCCGATCTGATGATCCATGTGGGTAATCATTCCATAATATGCCGCCAGTTGTTCGCGAACGATTTCCGGTTGTCGTGGCCACCCGGTCAATGCTTCATCTCGGCCGGTTAACCAGCCGTTGTTAAACGGGTGCTGCGGCATGAAATTTTTGGGGAGCGGAGGATGATTATTTTCATACACCTTCATTGCCGAAGCGGGAGGCATCCGCGGATCATGGGGTGCCGTGAATGCCACGTAAGCATAAAAAGGTTTCTCGGCGGGTTGCTGCTGCAAAAAATCGACAGCGGCATCAACAAAGAGTTCGCTCGAAAACTTTTCGCCAGTCCGTTTGTTTTCAAACTTGCCATTTTTCAAGTCGACGACCGGCACTTTCAGATGGTCCGACATGCCACCGATGAAAGCAGCCGTTCCCGTTGTAAAACTCTTCTGAAATGAATCGCGGTGGTTGTGCCATTTCCCTGTCCCGAATGTTTCGTATCCCGCCTGCTTCAGTAACTGTGGAAGGGTAATGACCCCTTTCAGGTCCATGGGAACGTGGTAGAGCGAACGACCACTATTCAACATCGCACGGCTTGGCTGACAGACGGCACCGTGGATTGATCCCATACAGTAGGCATTACGAAAACTGAATCCCGATTTCACCAGCTGATCCAGATTCGGAGTCTGAATGTGGGGATTGTCGTAAGCCGCGACAGCATCGGCCCGCTGGTCATCACTGAAAAGAAACAGAATATTCGGACGCTTCGGCTTCTCCGCGGCAGTTGATGTCTGACTGTGCAAAATAAATGAACAGAAAAAAATCAGAGCGTATAAGAATAAATATCGCAGATGAGCTGTCATGGAAAGTTCCTGTAAAAAAAGCATCTCGTTAGCGAGTTCAGTCAATCTTAAAGAAGCGGCGGCCTTTGAGTTCGAAACGGGGTAATGCACCGGGAGCGACGGTAATCACTTCCGCATTGAAGTTCAGTCGATCCTTAATCGCATGACTGACGTCATGAACTAACTGCTGAGGATCTGCTGAGGCGGAATCCGTCGGTTCCAGTTCGATCTTCATATGCTGCATCGAACGAATGGTGCGGACTTCGATGCGGTATTCAGCAATGCGGTCAAATGTACGCAGGATTGCTTCCAGGCTGGAGGGAAACACGTTGTTGCCTCGTATGATGACCATATCATCCGCGCGTCCCAGAATGCCTCCCTTTAATCGCAGCAAAGAGCGACCGGAAGGGCAGGGTGATGTATCTTCTGAAACCAGATCCCCCGTGCGATACCGAATCAGGGGAGAGCCGACTCGTCCCAGATTCGTGATAATCAATTCTCCCTGTTCGCCGGGTGTCACTGGTTCCAATGTTTCTGAATTGACGATTTCAGCGATACATTCCGTTTCCAGAATATTCAGACTGCCCGGACTCTCGAGTGGTTCAATGCCCAACGCGCCGATTTCCGTCATGCCCCAGTGATCAAAGACCCGCGCTCCCCAGGCCTGACCGATGCGAAGTTTGGTCGCTTCGATGTTTCCCCCCGGTTCACCGGCGACAACCAGGGCACGCACTCGACTGGCGGCGAGGTTAATGTTTTCTGCTTCAGCGACTTCCGCCAGGCGCAATGCGTAGGTGGGGGTACAGCAGACCGCGGTAATGTTGTTGTCGAGGATCATCTGTAACCGGGCTTCACTGCCCATGCCGCCACCGGCCAGGCAGAAATTGCCACGCCGGGTAGCACCTTCAAAGGCAGCCCAGAAACCCACAAAAGGGCCGAATGAAAAAGGAAAGTACAGGCGATCTTCCGGGTAGAGGCCGACCATGCGATAGATCTGTGCCCAGCATTCTCCAAACCAGTCCCAGCTGGCTTTGGTATCCAGCCAGCGCATGGGTGAGCCGGTGGTTCCCGATGTCTGATGCATGCGCGTGTAATGGTCGACAGGATAAGTCAGATTCGTTCCGTAAGGCGCGTAGGCCAGATGATCTTCTACCAGTTCCGATTTGGTGGTAATCGGCAATTTCTGCAGGTCGGACAAGGTCTGGATCGAGTTGACATCAACGTCTGCTGCTTCCCATTTCTTCTGCCAGAACGCATTGGTTGCAGAGACCTCTTTCAGAAGGTGTTGCAGGCGTTGCAGTTGGCGTGCCTGAAGAGCCTCCCGGTTCAGGTTTTCCGGCTCGGTTACTGGTGTATTCATTATCGTATTAACTCAGTTGTCTGGGGGAGCATCAAAAGTTGAGATTTGGGGTTCTCCCTTATTCTGCCGCAACTTGAGTGAATTTCCAACCTAAAGAGCAATCCACGGTAGAAAATATCCGCCGGAAATCAAACGTTCCCCATTCTGGAACCGTTTGATATTTAAAGGGTTATTGAAGTGAAACTATCTAATACGACCATTTCAACAAGCACTCAAGTCGCCAATTATGAAGGACGATGATATCGATACAGTAGGCTTTCCTGATTATCGAAAGAGATATGGTTCAGATGAGAATCGGGATCGTCTGATCATTGACGACAACAGAAGAAATGACATCTGGAGACGAGGACTTTATGGGAGCGGATGGCGGTAGCAAAGAGTTGAAACTGGGATTCCTGACTACAATTGAATGTCCTGATGGTTCACTGATTGGCGGCTTGCTGGTGACGAATCACTTTGGCAGGCCACTGGAATTTCAATGCACAACTCCTGTCAAACCAAACCGGACTCAGGAGGTCTTATACGGTCCGACTCTGGTTCCCTTTCTGCTGGGAGAAGTGATTGGTCAGACACTCGTTGAAAAAATGAATGTCAAACCGAACCTGGTCCTGATTGAACAGGAACAGGCCATTGAGCTGCAGAACCATATTTCGATTCCCGTTGCCATTCTGTCAGACGTGGAACAGATTGTTGAAGAAAACTCCGCCTTCATCAGTGAGCAGGTGGGAAAGAACCGTTTGCGATTTGATGCGGCGCATCAGACTGGAAAAACAGCGATTGAAAATACCAGCCGCAATATCCCGGTTGACGCCGACCTGGGCGAACCTTTTGAGCGTGTTCGTGAAGCTTTGAACGAAGCGGTCAAAATGGGATCATCCCGTTAAACCGCCGTTGAAACAGTGTGTTAAATCAAGCTGAATTGACTTCCTTCCCCAGCAGGCAGATACGTGGAATTTTCAGAGCCAGATATTCAAAATCAACAACAGTCCAATACGTCAACCGGTCATTCGGGTGGCCCTCATTTTTTCCCTCACGCTGAGAATCCTGCACAGACAGCGATCACAGACGCAGATCGCTGGCAGCTCAAGCAACAGATCAACAGCGAATCCATTCCTCTGGCAGTTTCAACGTCTGTCTTTGCCTCCGGTATGAACGGAGCGCTCACGCGCAAATTCAATCTGGAGACCTCGTCACTGACGTTGATTGAAAAAGCGGGTCTGCAACCTAAATGGAAACCGACCAAGCCCCGCGTCAAAACCTTTGGGATGACTTTTCCAGACGGGCTGGAATTCATCCCTCCCAAACCGGAAAAAGAAGAGAAAACAGAACTCAGTCAGATTGAAGGTCCCAAAGCTGCCAGCATCGAACCGGGTGAGCGCAAAAAAAGTACCAGGCTCAAGCCGCCTGCCAATGCGTTGTCGCTGGAAGACCGCCTGTTTTATCTGCTGCAACCTCCACTCCAGTCGTGGCTGGCTGGACAGGAGCTGATCATGCCTTTCGAGCCGTTCCCCTACCAGTATGAGGGGATCGCCTGGTTGTTTTCGCAGAAGTCGGCTTTACTGGCGGATGAAATGGGGCTGGGAAAAACCATGCAGACCATTACCGGTGTGCGTCTGTTGTTACGCAGCGGTCAGGTGAGACGTATTCTGCTGGTCTGTCCTAAACCACTGATTCCCAACTGGCAGCGTGAGTTTAAATTCTGGGCGGAAGAACTCCCGGTTACGGTTGTGCAAGGGGATACGGCACGCCGACGCATGATCTGGGAAATGCCCAATAATCCGATTCTGATCGCCAATTATGAATCGATGTCGCGCGATTTTGAAACGATGGGGGAAGAGAACCTGCCCCGCTTTGACCTGGTTGTCCTCGATGAAGCGCAGCGCATCAAAAACCGCGACTCCCGCACGGCGGAAGTTGCCCGTTCTATTCCCCGTAAACGGAGCTGGGCGCTTACCGGAACACCGATTGAAAACCGGCACGAAGAGATGTCTTCTCTGTTCGAATGGATGGAAATTATTCCGCCGCGGGGCACGCCCGATTTGAGGCAGTTACAGGTGCTTTCCAAAGAATTCATTTTACGTCGCACCAAAGATCTGGTGATGACCGATTTGCCGCCTCGCCTGGATCGTCCCGCATATCTGGAACTCAATCCGGCCCAACAGCATGCCTACGATACAGCTGAAAAAGATGGTGTGATCCAGCTGAATGAAATGGGTGATTCGATCACGGTTCAACACGTATTTGAACTGGTATTGCGGCTCAAGCAGATCACCAACTTCGACCCGGTGACAGGAGACAGTTCGAAACTGGATCGTCTGGAAGCAGATATGGAAGAAATCGCCGCCAGTGGTGGTAAGGCGATTTTATTCAGCCAGTGGACCAAACCTCTGGACTTTATGGCGAAACGGTTAGAGCGGTTTGGCACCCTCGTTTATCATGGCGGAATTCCCACTAAGCAGCGCGAGCCCATTCTCGATCAGTTCAAACATGATCCAAATTCGCATCTGCTGCTGATGAGCTACGGAACCGGGGCTGTCGGATTGAACCTGCAATTTGCCGGCTACGTCTTTCTGTTTGACCGCTGGTGGAACCCGGCTATTGAAGACCAGGCAATTAACAGAGCCCATCGTATCGGTCAGAAAACTCAGGTGATTGTGACCAAGTTTGTCTGCAAAAATACGATCGAGGAACGCATCGACATGGTCCTCGAACAGAAGCGGGAACTGTTCCGTTCGATTCTGGGAGACGGCGATACGACCTGCGAATCGCGAAGCCTGACCGCTGCGGAGATCTTCGGCCTGTTCGACCTCAAACAGAAAAAAGGGGACGTGACCAAAAAGATCGCGCCCCAGGTTCCTGGAAAATCCGCTGCCTGATTCAGCAGGCTGTTACTTTGATACCAGTGGACTGGAAGTCATGGCGTCTGCTTCATCGGTCACGTTGATGAACCAGATTTTCGTTCCAGCAGGTGGGGCAGGGCCTGTGATTTTTGTCCCATTCACTTCCAGTCCAATGGATTGCCACTTTCGTTCAGGGTTTGGACCTTCGTCTGTGGTGTAGTTGAGTACGGCGGTTTTGATTTTGACCGGCTCAGCCAGTTCCGCTGTTACTTTACCGTCTTTGACAGCGGGGTTTTGTACGACAGGTAGCGGAGCCTGTTTTTTCAGGTACTGGTCAACAAATCTGGCGATTTCAACAGGCCTCCAACCAGCCGGATGACTGTGGCCCATTTTGACTTCAATTCGAATATTGCGAGGCGTTTCTTTGGGGACGGCTTCAAAGCTCTTCTGATAGGCACTGAGCCAGTAGGCAAAGTCATTCGTGCCATTCACAAACAGGATCGGCATTTGAACTGCTTTCAGATACTGGCCCGGGTCATAAAGTTGCATCCAGCTTTTCCGGTCTTCCTCTGGCAGTTTGTTAATGGATGATTCAAAGACCGAATGGTCATTCAGAAAACCGCAGCCATAAACGGGCACGGCGGCATCGAAACGGTTATCCAGTCCCGCGACGATACAGGTCAGATAGCCTCCCCATGAAATACCGGTGACAGCTGTCCGGTCCTTGTCCACTTCCGGAAAGGAGCGAATCAGTGAATGTGCCAGAATCGCATTTGCGGGAGCGTGGTAACACCAGTGTTCTGACTGGTCGTCTTTTACCGCTTCAAATTTTTCTTTATGCGACTGATCGGGGCCGCCGGCTTCCAGTCGGTTTCGATGCTTGCGATCATGCGGATTTTTTCCATCGATCGGTTGCGAGCCTGCCAGGTCCATAGAAATTGCGGCGTATCCTTTCAGAGCCCACAACTCAGCCCACTCACGAAAAGCGGTACCTCCGCCGCCGTGAATCAAAACGATGCCGGGATATTTTTTGCCCATTGGTTCTTTCGGGTTGAGTGTAGCCGGCGATGCATAAAAGGCGAATACCTTTGTCGGTTTGCCGCGATATTCCAGGCCTTGATACAGCAGTGATCTGACGGGAGACTTATCGTCGATCCATTCAAATTCGGGTGCCTTGCTGAGGGATTTCAGATCCCAGGGCGTAGTCTCCGGCAGACGGGGATCAGGCTGAATGACATCTTCTGCCGCCATCAAACCAGAGGCAGTGAGTGCCGTCATCAGGATCAGCAACAGAACTTTGAATTTGTGAGCGAGCTGCATAGTTATACCTGTCATATATCAAAGGTGGGATAATTTGGTGAACCATAATTATCAATGACAGAATCAGCTGACGCAAGCGTATGGTTTCAGGATCTGCGAGTTGCGATTTAATAAGAGTCTTTACTTTGGCTTTCTGTTACAGACTGATAATTGCTTTGGAGATGTTCCGCAATTCAGAGACAGATCAGAAAAGCAGGCGATACAGGGCCGATCCGAAAATGATACAGATGGTAATGACTGAGCCGATGATGCTGACGCCAACCGCCGCCGTACCTGCTTTGAAGGTGTTCTGAGACTCTGCAGGAAGATGTTTACCGAGGATACTCCAGATCGATTTTAAAACCTGATTGAACATCTGGGCGCAGAGAACCGTTGTCAGTGACAGCACCAGTATCGCCCAGTGTGTTGCGGATAACCCTAACAGAGTCGCAGCAGCAATGACGGCACTGCCTGCAAAAAAGTGAATAAAGAATGTGCTGTCGAGCCGGATGCCAAATTTGATACCACTTTCCACATCAATCAGACGCTGTCTCCATTCGGACCGCAGTTTATCCGAATCTGCAGCAGCTGTTGTTTGCCGTTGAAAAGGTTTGACTTGAGTATTCTGTGATTTGATCACTGTTCCGATTCCTATTGTGAAGCAGTGTTACCTAAAATTGAGGATAAATCAGAAGGCGCGCCACCAAAGTTTCCGAAGCGAGGCATGATGGTTAAGCCAATGCCGGCATTTCCAGTGCTCTGGTTATATGACATTCCCAGACTCGTGATAAAATCGGCGCCCGTGCGAGTAAGTGAGAGTATCTGTCCGCGATTGATATTTTCTCCCAGGTCATACGCAGTGCTGACGCCCGCGCTCCATTTCTGGCTCATTACATAGTTCAGGCTGGCAGAAATAATCTTACTGTCCAGGCCGCCGCCCCCTTTAATCTGCTGCAATGCCACGTTGACTGACATGCGTTTCGTGCGTTGACTTGTGATTGAGACGTCCCAGAGTTGTTGTGCACCGTCAAAGACATCGTAGTAGGCATTGGCTGCCATCGTAGTCCGATCTCCGAGGAACCATTGATAATGTCCACCCAAAAGACCGAAGTCTTCACCAAAGTTGTCTCGGTTTGGATTCGGGAAATAGGATGCTTCCAGATCCAGAGTCATCCAGTCTTTAATCCGCATCTGATCCGGTGGTCCGGTCTTCGTCTGCAGTCGATGCCGCCACGCCATACGAAGTACCTGCTGATCGTCAACAAGTTCGTAGTAAGGATCGGTCACACCACGACCGGCTCCTGTACGAACGGCATAAAAGCGGGGGTCAAACTGAGGAGGCAGGGTTCCACCAAAGGTGTTGATCACCAGACGTTCGCGGAACATCTCCTGTGCATTGTCATCAAATTCATTGTATTGTGCGATTCCGGACAGGTTCTCGCTTGAATCACTGAAAGAGTAATCGGCTTCCAGCACCATCTTATGTGCCAAACCGTTCAAATTGAAATAAGGATTGTATACGTCTGGGTAGATACGCTCCGCCATAATACTGCTGCGCAAACCGGCTGAACCGTAGAGGCGGTCGATCTGCTGTTGCTGCAGACCCTGTTCCCAATAAGCAGCTTCGCCCATCACATAGGGTGTCAGAATAAATGGACCCAGGTTGAATGGTGCTTCCAGCTGATTACGGGTCATCGCCACCAGTCCCTGTGAATCGGCAATGAAGGGCAGTGGAGTGAAAACATCCTGTTGGGGATTGTAAGGTGCAGAACCTGGTTTCAGTTTTCCATAACCCACAGAGGTATGCGATGTCCAGTTCAACAGATTCCCAAACAGGGGCTCACCCAGCAGGAACAGATCCGCTTTGGGCAGCCAGTCGGTTGTGTTTTCGTATCCATTCAGCTTTGTTCTGCCGATGACTGACCAGGACCAGTTGTCCTGCTGCTGTTTCAGGTGTAACAGTGTTTCGACATCTTTTCGCGTATTGAAATCAGATTGAAAATATTCCTGCTGGAAGTTTCTGTCAGAGAACAGACCGGCTTCACTGGTTAACGTCATACCGAACGGAGAGGTCTGCCGGTGCTGATGATTCAGGAAATAACGATCTTTGGTTGACGGGACAAGGTCGCGTCGGTCTGCCCCGAGGTTGTCCGTGCCACTGTCATGAATGTAAAACGCTTCCGCATTTCCGCTGAAGATATTGTCGAAGCCGAACAGGTTCGCTCCCTGGTAATTGCCGGCCTGTCCAAGACCGATACCCCGATACGAATAGTAATCAACCTGGCCTTCCCAGTTTGTACCCGCGGGACGTTCGAGCCCCAGCAGCTTGAACATGTCCCATTCCGTCTCAACCTGGAAACCAAATAT
>JAGQQP010000978.1 GCA_020426085.1 Planctomycetaceae bacterium
GACCAGCATCGCTCGCTTAACGCGAGCGGAGTTTATTCGGTTAAGTCATATGGAGTATGTCGCAGCGGCACGGGTACTGGGCGTCAGTCATACCCGGATTATTTTAAGATATCTGCTTCCGAACGCGCTCGCCCCTGTGCTGGTCCCCATCACGTTCGGCATTGCAGCGGCAATCTTGATTGAGACGAGCTTAAGCTATCTCGGCTTCGGTGCACCTCCGCCGAACCCCAGCTGGGGCAAACTGCTGCGATTGGGGCAGAAGAATTATCAGGACTGGTGGTTGATCCTGTTCCCGGGTCTATCCATCTTTCTGACAGTTCTGGCATACAACCTGATTGGCGAAGGCCTGCAGGAAGCCACTGATCCACGACTTCGTGAAGACAGCGATTGAGAAGTTACGCAACTCAGGGGGCGCTATTTCGCGCCCCTTGAATCGCTTGCGCAAGAGAAAGCGGCGACGGGTCACCGCTTATCGACAGCGAAGGCAGCCTGTCTCGAACCTTCAGGTGCAAGGGACGGGCAAACCAACACAGCTTGCTTGTTCAACTCAAAGATCGAGCAGTTCATCCATCAGTTGGGCAGTGTCTTCCAGCGATTTATCGCCCCCTTCCCGCGTCGCCCAACCAGTG
>JAGQQP010000979.1 GCA_020426085.1 Planctomycetaceae bacterium
CAATCTTAGTGAGTCTCCCCACACATATTTGGGCACAAATTCATCAATCTGAACTGAGAAATTTATATTCTTTTGACCGGCCATTACCATCAAGGTTCTCTCAATCCTCTCGATCTGTCTGTGAAGATCGAAGGGAAAGCTCTCAATCTCTAATTTGCCAGCCTCAATTTTTTTTTTTTTTTATATGTCGTTAATAATTCCGAGCAGGCTATATGCTGAATCCGAAACGTGCTGTAAACACTCTCTCTGCTCCTCTGACTGACACATTTCAATCGCAAGATCCGTCATTCCAATTATCCCATTCATCGGAGTACGAATCTCATGACTCATATTAGCTAAAAACTCGGACTTAATTTGGTCAGCTTCTTCTGCTTTATCACGCGCTGTCAAAATTTCTTCATTTTGCTTTTCAATTTCACCAAGCATGGTGTTAAAGGTATCGACAAGATAACCAACTTCATCATTACTGAGTTTTTTAGCACGAATAGCATAATCTCCATGTTCAGATACCAGATGAGCTTTCTCGGTTAATTCTAAAATGGAACCGAGAAACTTCCGCTGCAAGAGCGAAGCAAAAAGCATCGCGATGAGCGAAGCTCCAAGAAAGACAATAAGAGCAATGAGA
>JAGQQP010000980.1 GCA_020426085.1 Planctomycetaceae bacterium
GCTTAAGAAATGAACAGTGCTACCCATATCGGGTAGCACGCTCGTATGACGCTCGTTTGCTGTTGAACAGATTTTAGCTGTGATCTTAGTCCAGGCGCTGCATCAGGCTTTCAATCATGGATTCGTCGATGAACGAACCCTTTTGCAGGACCATCTCTGCATGTTCGCTCAGATATTGCCGCTCATGAACAGTCAGTTCCTTGGCTGTGACGACCACCACCGGAATATGCTTCAGATAGTCAACGCCCTTCATGAACTCAATCACCTGGAAGCCATCGACATCCGGCATCATCAGATCGGTGATGACCAGATCGGGGTCAATGTCGCGTACCAGATTGAGGCCGCTGGCCCCATTTTCTGCCAGGTAAACTTCGCAGTTCTCGCGCGCATTCAAAATGCGGACCATCAGACGGGCCGCCGCCTCATTGTCTTCAATGACGACCACGCGCCGCAGGTCTGAGCCAATGCGATGGACAGCACTGCTCAGTTCAGCCGTCGGCACAGTATGGCTCTTGGCCGTATTGGACATATCGACCTGCTTCTGCCAGCGCTCGCCCAGGATGCGCTTCTCGACGGGCAGGGTGTGCCCCGATGCATTGACGACCACCACGTCATCCGGC
>JAGQQP010000981.1 GCA_020426085.1 Planctomycetaceae bacterium
GGCAGCACCTGTCCCCATTGCAATGAGTGTAAACATATTGAGGTTCCACGAGATTACCGACTTCCCACCCCGCACAAAAAACGGCCATCCCGCCCACAGGACAACCGGAGTACTCAAGACAAGTTGCAGCCAGATATGGATTGTATGACCCAGCCAGCGATTAACGGGGGCACCAGTCATCGGCAGCATCGCCAGCAGGAATACGGGGAGACTCAAGAGGAGGGCCAGCCGGAAACGAAAAGTCATGTTGACGAGTTGTGCGTCTTCTTCTTCTGAGGCGAAGGTCTTCGGTTCCAGATCCATGCCACAAATCGGACAATGACCAGGGTGATCTTGCTCCACGTCCGGGTGCATCGGGCAGGTATAGAATGTTCGACCTCTGATCAAACTGGACGGAACTGGTTCGAGTGCCATGCCACACTTCGGACAATTCCCCGGCTGATCGCTCTCAACACCAGCACACATCGGACAGAAGAATCTGGCTACTGGCCTGACCTGAAGTAGAGGTTTTGATTCATGCTGGCAGCAACTATGAATTGTGTGCAGGACAGGCTCGATTGGACATTCTGACTGTGTAAACTTCCGACGACAGGACTCACTGCAAAAGTAGAAG
>JAGQQP010000982.1 GCA_020426085.1 Planctomycetaceae bacterium
GGTGTATACCGGGGCCGACCGGATTGTGTGATCTGATTGAATGGTTTGGGTGGAACGGTCAAGAGTGATTCGCCGGAGGAATGTTCGACGGGAGGAGTGATTCGCCGGGAGGAGTGAGTCGCCGGAGAAATAATTCGCCGGGATCTGCGGAATGAATTCCGCAGCTACGTTGCGAAACGTGTTGAAACACGTTGTGTTGTGCCGGTGTCTTTAGTTCATTTTGTGACCCGTTTTCGCCGACATATTGGATGTAAATCTTTGTTTTTTGTGTTTTATCCGTGTTTATCTGTGTCCATCTGTGGCTCAGTCTTAGTCCTTGAATGGAAAGGTGACAATGGTGTCCCGGAAACGCAGTGGCGCACGCAAGTACGCCTACCGCGGCGATCCGATGGTGGAGCCGCCGCCGCCGGAATTGGCGGCGATTTTGGAGCGCCACCGCGGCGCGCGCGACGGACTGATCACGGCGTTGGAGGAAATCCAGCGCCATTACGGATATTTGGGCCAGGACCAGTTGCGCTATGCGGCGCGTGAGTTGAGCTTCCCGCTGGCGCAGGTCTACGGCGTCGCGACCTTCTACAATCTCTTCCTCTTCGATCCGCCTGGCGAGGTGG
>JAGQQP010000983.1 GCA_020426085.1 Planctomycetaceae bacterium
GGAATGGCCGTGGAGGCCATCACCCGGAACCTGACGGTCCAATGGGGCCACAGTGAATTAATACGACGGAACTTCACCCGGTCAAAACCGGGTCCATCACGTCCAGTATCGGCCTCACACCATCCAAACTGGCGTCAAAACCGGCAGAATCAGCAGACCCTTCCCAGTCGACGCAATTTGACATCTGGTGATGATCAGGGATCGCAGCAGCGAGCGGAATCCTGAGTTTCGGCCGACAAAGCGGAGCAGTCGCTTTGGTGTGCGCGCAAAGGAAAAGCGCGGCAAGGTCCCCTCAAAGCTCCCAGCTTTCCTTGCCGCGCTCCCGGATGTCTTAGGCACCAGCACCCTGCGGCTGTGTACCGCTTGGGAACTGGGCAAGAGAGCACGCGATTGAGTTGTCAGCTCCGCCAAGCCGCCGAAGCCGCGACAGCAGAGTTGATGAAACATAGGTCGCGCGCACGACGTGTCAAACAGATTTGAAAGAATAGGAGGTCTCGGGAACCTGGGGGTCAGGAGCGAGCCGACCTGAGCAACCCCGCTGCCAGATGGCCCCCAAACCCCAGGGAAAGCTTGACCAGGCTCTCAACCCGCCGCGATCCCTGATGCGGCT
>JAGQQP010000984.1 GCA_020426085.1 Planctomycetaceae bacterium
GATCGTCTCGGGCTTCGAGGGCAAGCTGATGCCGTCCTTCGAGGGCCGGCTCAGCGAGCAGGAGATCGGTGCGCTCATCGACTATATCAAGGGGCTCGACGGTCATGAGAACGACGACGGCCCCACCAACGAGAACAAGTAGCACAGGCTGAGAACGGATCGCTCCCGGAGGGCATCGCGCATGGCAACCACCACCGTTGAAGGCGTCGGACACGGCCACGCTCAAGACGTCGACTTCTATCATGAGAGTCGCGGCCTGAAGTCCTGGCTCTTCACCCTCGATCACAAGCGCATCGGCATCATGTACCTCGTGGGCACGCTCACGGCGTTCATGATCGCGGGCATCCTCGCGCTCATCTTCCGGGCGGAGCTGCTCACGCCGCAGATCGATCTGCTCGTGAACGCGGCGAACCCGAACCTCCAGGAGGCGGCGAGCCTGGGGCGTGATCTCTACAACAAGCTCTTCACGCTGCACGGCGCGCTGATGGTGTTCGTCTTCATCATCCCGGTCGTGCCCGCCGCGCTCGGCAACTTCTTCCTGCCGCTCATGCTCGGCGCCAAGGACGTCGCCTTCCCGCGTCTGAACCTGCTCTCGTTCTACATCTGGGTC
>JAGQQP010000985.1 GCA_020426085.1 Planctomycetaceae bacterium
CCGTCTGCCCGCCGTTGGCCTGGAAGCCGCTCACCGGCACCGCCACGTAGACAACCGCATCGCCCCGCGTGGGCGCGTCACCACCGCCGCCACCGCACGCGGCCAACAAACTCAACAGCACGACCATCAAACCAACCCGCAAGAATTGCACATTCATCGCTTTACGTCGATCCTGTCGAAAAAGAAAGCTGAGCCACAGATGGACACAGAGAAACACAGATAAAAGCTAGATAGTTTTCCGTAATATCAGAATCACAAGAGACATTCTTTTTGTTTTTAATCTATGTTTTTGCTGTTCAATCTGTGTTTATCTGTGTCCATCTGTGGCTGCGCCGTTGTCTTCGTCTACGCCCGCTCGGCGTGGTTGTAGACTTCGTTGAGACTGCTCACCAGGTCGTCCAGGCGCGCCACTTGCTCTTGGATGTCGCTGCGCAAGCGCTCGGCCCGGCCGCTGTCCACGCTCTGCGCGTCGATGAGTTGCACCTGGCTGTAGACCGTGCCCAGCGCGGTGAGACTTTGCTCCAATTGCAGGTCGGCCTGGCGCATGCGTGCATCCAACTCACGCAGACTCTGCCAGTGGCGCCCCTTGCTCTCGATGACCTCGTCCA
>JAGQQP010000986.1 GCA_020426085.1 Planctomycetaceae bacterium
GAAGTTCAGCGAGCGCGACTTCGATGGCGTCGAGCCTTGGGCCGGCCTGCGTCCCGTGTCACCGGACGGCATTCCCTACGTCGGAAAACTGAAAGCCCTGCCCAACCTAACAGCTGCCACCGGCCACGCGATGATGGGGCTGAGCCTCGGCCCCGTCACCGGCCGCCTCGTTGCGGACCTGATCACCGGCGACGAACCGTTCCGCCCGATCGGACAGATGGCGGTGGAGAGGTTCTAACAGGAATTCCGGAAGGGAAGCCACATCCCGGATGGGAAACCACGAAAAACACGAAATGACACGAAAGTTGGGATGCTTGTGCCGAAGGGCCAGGGCTGCCTCATAGTGAGCATTCTGGTTATGAATGACTTCGAAATCAGGCGGAGGAAAAAACCACTGAATCACGGAGGCCCACTGAGTTCACCGAGGAGAATGGACGCGGATCGATTTCCTGTTCTCACCCCTTGAGTCAGTGGATTCTGTGGCTCTCAGTTTTTCAGTGGTTCCTTCTCCGACGAATGGAAGACGGACCCGTGGTTCGCAGGCTGTTGTCAAAGCGAGGTAGCCCTGCCGAAGGGCCTCATCATCCGCAAGATGAGTTGTCGTGA
>JAGQQP010000987.1 GCA_020426085.1 Planctomycetaceae bacterium
GATCTCCTAATTGATCGATGTATTGCTTAAGCATCGCCGAGAGGTCGCAGACTTCATTTATCTCTAAAACTGATGCTGATGGGAGTGTGCCTATTTCCAAAGTAAAGTTGCCATTTTCACCGAATAAATCGACCTGTATGCCCAAAAAATCTTGGCACAGGCAAAGAGTACCTACATCATGGTCTTCATCAACATCCTTCTCTATGAAGTCAATCCCACCAAATACTCTTGAAGAAAGTAACTTCGCAACTTGTGATATTGACAATGATGATTTGAAATCAGTGAAACCTACAATATATCCAACAATTCCCATAGTTCTGTCTTCTTTCTACCTAAAACTACTGCAGTAAGTGCACCTCATCTGATGTGAGTTTATCAAATTCTGCTTTCGCGGATTAAAAAAGGTGTCAGGAACCGAAAAAGTATCCGGTCGTTGATACTCGTTTCATTCTTCGCCATTTCATTTCTCCGCCGGGAACTGTTTCATTAATTCGGCGGCGGCTTTTTTTGTGGCTTGCCAGTTGCCGGTCTCATCGGGCACTGCTTTGACGATCACCGTGAAGTCGAGCTGGTCCCCTTTTTTGAAGGACTGGCCGTTGTTGTGG
>JAGQQP010000098.1 GCA_020426085.1 Planctomycetaceae bacterium
TTCCGGAGTCAGCAGACAGAGATCGATCAGATAACAGTCGATCGGATAAAACCGCTCACGGTTTTCCAGCAGCACTTCAAAACAGGCTTTGAGATGAGCACGTGCTGCTTCCTGGTCATCTGCCAGAACCGCATCGGCAGCCGCAATCGCTTCCCGTTGAATCGTCGCTTCATCCAGACTGCTGAAGTGATGCATGCAACGCGTCAGCAGTTCGAGCTGGATATAGCAGAATCCGAGTGCATGAAAATCAGCAACCAGATCTGCAGAGAGGGCTGGTTTCGAAGCAGCCTCTTCTTCATTCTCGGAAGAATGCAGGGGGAGCAGGGCGGCTTCTGTCATTTCCTGCCGGTGAATTTTCCCACTGACGACTGTCGCACCATTGGCTTCTGCTTCTTCAATCCAGCCGTAAGGGAGCCAGTCTTCAGAAGTTTTGGGAACGAGCAGCAAACGATCTGCTAAAAACTGGGGAGGTTCGTCAGAACGATGCCAGCTGGGAATCACGCGTGAGGAAGCAAGCAGTTCCGGGTGCCAGGCCACGGCAAACGCATTCAGGAGACTCTCTGCCTCTTTTTCATCCAGTTCCGTAGGAAAATCATCGAGACTGTGGCAGGGAATCAGAACAACAATATCATTGTATGTCATTGAATCACAATGCTTTACATAATTATTTCGAAGTCAACGGGACTCTGCCTCCAGGCGAGTCTTTATCCAGCGACAATAACACGAGCACATCACATTTTACCGATCACGTCTCTGAATCGGATCTACTCGGTCCCAAATCCCTGGAACACAGCAGTAAACCGGGAGACAGGCTAGCATAAGCAAACGATTGCCAAGTATCTATAGTGCTGCATGTCTCAGTGGTGAGTTAAAGCGAAAAGACCGTCTAACTCATACTGAAATCGACAGTTAAGATTGCAATCTCCTCATGATAAAATGGCAGATCCCCTGAAAACAGGCATCTCAGATCCAGCAAAAAAACTGATAAAATCGTAGTAATATTCAGGTTATCGGGAACTCATGTAAATCACGCTCCGTCCAATCAAGTGAAAACAACTATCTTCTGAATTGTTGAAAATGGACGTTTATGACTGCATTCGCTGGTAATCGTTATCAATTATAACGGTTTTTATTAATTTTTATGAAGTCGTTTTCAAACATCAGTTATTTCATTGACTTTATAGGAAATCCTGTGATAGCCTTATGTTAGGGAATTATGACTACTCAAATCATTCCCAGGCATATCCTGACTGAAACTGAATAGATCTGATACATTTCTGCCTGTTGTTCAAGCTCTCTCAACCGGCAGAGTTTCACCTCGTAAAATTATTTTCTAATGACATTCCGGTTTAAACTGACGACCAGTAGTCTGATCAGGTCCGGAAAGCAGGAGTAACCAGACACATGGCAGAAAATCAAGCTGTTTGGGGGATTGAAATTGGCCAGGCCGGCTTAAAGGCCATTCGCCTGCGGTACGCAGAAGCCGCCGACCAGGTGATTGCGGTCGCCTTCGATTACATTCCCCATCCTAAAATTCTCAGCCAGCCCGATGCCGTTCCCGATGAACTGATCGGTCAGGCTCTGGACACATTCCTGTCCCGCAATGAAACCAATGGCGATCTGATCGCCATCAGCGTTCCGGGTCAGACTTCACTGGCGCGATTCATTCAGCTGCCTCCCGTTCAATCGAATCGGGTGCCGGAGATTGTGAAGTACGAAGCCAAACAGCAGATTCCCTTCGCTCTGGAAGACGTGATCTGGGATTACCAGCCTCTCGGCGGCGGGATTGAAGAGAGCGGTTACATGCTGGATGCTGAAGTCGGTATCTTCGCCATGAAACGTGATCAGGTGCTGCATGCACTGCAGCCGTTCCTGCAACGCAAAATTGAAGTCGAACTGATTCAGATCGCTCCGCTGGGACTGTATAACACACTCTGTTACGATTCTCTGGGCATGCGAGTCAATCAGGATTTTGAAGGTAATCCGGAAGAATCGGCCATCGTCGTCGACATGGGTGCTGACAGCACCACACTCATGGTGACCAACGGCAATAAAATCTGGATCCGCAACGTCCCCATCGGCGGTAACCACTTTACCCGCGCTTTGACCAAAGAGATGAAGCTGACGTTCGCAAAAGCCGAACACCTCAAATGTAATGCCACCCGTTCTGAAGATCCCCGCGCTGTCTTTCAGGCACTGCGACCGGTCTTCAACGAATATGTCTCAGAAATTCAGCGTTCCATCGGTTACTTCTCCAGTGTCAACCGTGACGCCAAAATCTCTAAAGTATATGGTACCGGTAATGGTTTTAAACTGGCCGGCCTGCAGAAATTCCTGCAACAGAACCTGCAGTATGAAGTCGAACGCCTGGATGATTTCCAGGGCCTCGTCGGTGATGCCGTTCTGAATGAGCCGTTGTTCCAGGATAACATCCTCACATTTACCGTACCTTACGGTATCGCGCTGCAGGCATTGAAGCAGACAACCATTCGCACCACGCTGCTGCCTCCTGAAATTGCCACAGCACGTAAAATCCGTCGCAAAAAACCCTGGGCAGTGGTGGCTGCAGCGGCATTGATGATCGGCCTGTGTATTTCTGCAGTCGGTTACAGCAATGTCGCCAACTCCGTCAGCCAGGACCGGTTTGGTACCGTTGAAACAAAAGTCAAGAACCTGAAACAACAGGTAGGCGGTTATAATACTGCCTATGAAGGTGAAAAGACGGAATACACAAACCTGATCGATACCGGTAATAAGCTCGTCTGGAATCTGGACACTCGCGCTGACTGGCTGGAAGTCTACAAAGCAATTGATGAATGCCTGCCTCGCGATGTCGGCGATGAAATTGATAACGAACAGATTGATAAACGAAACCGGATCAAACTTCCCGGGATTACTGTCCGATTCGAGAAAGATCTGGGCACCTGGTTCCAGGGGCTCTCTCCACAGGCAAAGTCACTGCTTCCCAAAATCGATCAGGATACCCCTCCGGAAGGTGAAGGTTATATCTTCACTTTAAACGGCGTACATTATCATAACGACGAATCCAAACCCACTACCGATGTCGGTGTCCTGTACGTCCACGAGACCCTGCTGAAAAATCTGCAGTCCTGGACTGTCAAAAACCCGGGTTCACCCGCTGTTGATGTTCGGAAAATGGGGATCACTCATCCGGTCATTCTGAAAGACAGCCGTGACCCATTCCAATTCTATCCCAATGGTCGGCCTCGCGGCATGTCACCGGGGGGAGAAGGGCGGTTTGCCGGAGGACGACCAGGCGGATTTGGCGGACTTGGCGGCGGTGCAGGCGCTCTACCCGCCGATGAAAGTGCATTTGCCGGAGGGCTCGGCGGAGGTGTTGGCCGTCCCCGTATTGGCACGAATCGACCGGAAAAAGAAGTTAAGCCTATTGATCTGCAACGGACTCAATTCACACTCGAATTTGTCTGGAAACCAATTCCCGTTCTGGAACGCCAGGAAAATCCACCGGAAGCTCCTGCCACAGAAGGGGAAGAAGCAACTGCAGAAGCAGGTTAAACCCAACGACAGCATATGTAGAAATAGAGACAATTTAGTCAGTCAGTATAAATCAAAAAGAGAAAATCATCTCTTCGGAGAAACGAGGACAACCCCATGGACAAATTGAAACCTCTGATTACTCATAAATTCTGGATCATCCTGTTTATCGCGTTACTTCTGCCTGTCATCGGCTGGAGTATGGCAACCGGCAGCCTGGCGAAAGAAATCGAAGAGCGAAAGACTGCAATCGACCAGGCCTTTACCGATGCGCAGGTTCCTCCCAATCCTCCGAACCAGACCTGGTCGACTGCGCTCAAGCAGATCAACGATCAAAAACGCAATTACAATGCGGAGTCGACCAAATATCTCTGGGAGAAGCAGAAGGAATTATTTGTCTGGCCTCCCGATATCGCGACCCTCATGACAGACACACCCTATCGTGGTGAAATTTCGATTAAGCCCCGTAACCTGTATCGTTCGGCCTATCAGTTCGAAATTCAGCGTGCTTACAAACTCGCAAATCCATTCAACCTGAGAGATGGTAAAGGACTGGTCGATCTCAATCCCTTAGTCATTCCACACGTTCCATTCGATAAATGGAAAAATGTATCCCCGACTTCGGAAGATATGTGGGATGCTCAGGAAGATGTCTGGCTGGTGACATCCATTCTGGAAGCCATTGCCAAAGTCAACAAAGAAAGCGGTGCTACCAATATCAGCGAATCACCCATTCGCCAGATTTCCGTGCTGGAACTGCGCGGCGGTACTGTCGGCGATGATGGAAGTGCTCCTGCCGGTGACGGTGGCATGGACGGCGAAATGGCGGCCGCTGGCGGCGGAGGTCTGTTTGGCGGCGGCGGTGGCGGCGGAATGAGAGGCATGGCTGATGGCAAAAATGGCTCTTTAACGGTCGACGTCGACATGGACCTCGTGAAAATATTTGGAAATGACGTTGATGGTTCCGCAGGCGGTGGTGGCGGCGAATCAGAAATGGCAATGGATGAGTCTGCCCTGGGCGGCGGTTTCGGCGGCGGTATGGGTGGTTCAGGTGCACAAAAACTGAAACGCTACTACAACGAAGAAGAAGATCTGCCCTACAAAACAAGAGCCTTTTATCTCAAAGCAACGATCCAGTCTTCAAAACTTCCCAACCTGCTGGCCCAATTGAGCAGCATGCCCTGGCCAACAAAAATCGTGCGGGTGCAACGTGCTGACCTGTATGATGATAACATGAACCCGATTGCCAGTGTTGGTGGTGGAACAGGGCGTCGCGGAGGTTCTTCCGGAGGATCAGGCGGATTCAGCTCTGAAGCTGACTTCGCAGGTGGTGCCGGTGGAGGATTCGGTCAGCCAGCCGGTTTCGGTTTTGAATCTGATATGGGCGCAGGTGACGCAGGAAATCTTCAGGGACAGGAAAACAAGAAACTGCTCGATGCTGCTCTGAATGATCCTGAACTGGCTGTTGTCACGATCGCAGGCCTGATGACACTTTACAAACCTTATGTTCCACCAGAAGGCGAAGCGGTAGCCGAATCTGCTGAACAACCTCAGGATGCAACAGAACCAACAGAACCGGCAGCTTCCCCAGAACCTGCCGATGGTTCAACACCTGCTGCTTCGACTCCGGAACCGGCGGCTCCAGGTGAGAATCCAGCACAACCGGCGGCAGCCACTCCAGCAGAGCCAGGTGATAATACGACGACACCAGCGGAACCGGCAACCCCGGCACCGGCTGCAGGTTCCAATCCTAATGAAACAACACAACCCCCTCCGGCTGACTCAAAGCCAGAGGAACCGGTTAATCCATAATACACTTTTACTCGACGCTGTGGCTGAACAGCTCCTGTAACATTTTCACTTAACGGAGATAGTCCTGTGAAAAATCTGATGTCCAACCTTAAAGGAATGAATTACAAGGAATTTGCAATCACGCATGGCGAGAAGATCGCTTTGGGTTTCATTGCATTGTTTGTATTTTTCGTCATCTTCACCTCTCAGTGGACAACTGAAAAACGGACTCCTGCCGAATTAGAACAGAAGGTCAACACAGCAGAGTCGCAGGTGAATAACAGCCAGTGGCCTGAAGAAACACGTCAGGAATATCTGAAAGAAGATGACCTGAGACAAAAAGTGGCATCGTTAATGAATAAGCCGCTGGAAGTCACCCCTTATATGTTTACAACCAAGCTCTCCTGGCCCATCTATGCGAAAAAAGCCAAAGCCAAAGAAGTTGACTGGTTACCTGTCGAAGACCTGGTTGCGACCTACGGCCGTGTGATCATGCAGATCCGCCCCGCTTCTGCAACTCTGGAAGGCAGCGAAGAATCGAAAACAGCAGAGGGTGAAAAAGCGAAACCGGATGAACCGGAATACGACGCCTTCAAACGCCGTACCACAGGCATGGGCGGTGGGATGGGAGGACCTGGTGGCTCTGCCATGGCAGGTCTGACATTCGGCGCGATCCCTGGTGAAGCGGAAATGGCGATGGCGGGAGAACCAGCTGCGATGGATCCTGGCTTTGCCGATCCGAATGCGTTTGCTGGCGGACTTCCTGAAGGGATGGGAGCGGAAGGCGGTATGACCGGACCAGTCCGCGAAGGACGGGGGTTAAGGTTTGTCGCAGTCCGCGGTGTCTTCGACCTGGCAACCCAGCAGGATAAACTCGAACGTTCTTTAGGCGATGCCTTCTCTTTCCAGAATATGCAGACAGGAAAGATTCTGGAGTTTCTCGATTTTCAGTTACAACGTAAAAAAGCCATTCCCGGCGATGACCCCTGGGCCGGAGAGTGGAAAGATGTGGATATCGAAACGTCGATCGAAATCTTGAAAGAAAGTGCCGACTTTGATCCTGAAGTCGTCAACAGCGGAATTACAGACCGGGTCTTTACGATGCCGCTTCCCAGCCGCATCGCCGGTTTCTGGTATAAAGTCGCCACACATCCTCGCGTGGAAAACTTCACTTTGAGCCAGGAAGAAATCGAACAGGAACTTGAGTTCAATCGCCGCATCCTGGATCAGTACAAAAAAACTCACTCCAATGAAAAAGTCTTCAAAGAAAAACAGAAAGGTTTCTCCACTTTGCAGCTTGATATGCGGGGAATGCGAAGTGAACTGATGTATGGAGGGGGAGGCGCCAGCGAAATGGACACAGTCGTGCAGGGCATGGCAGATTCCGTAATGCAGGAATACCAGGGCCGTCCAGGTGAACCGATGGACGAGAAGAAACTGATCCAGAAGCTGAAAGCAAATGTGACAGCCGCTGGCCGTCTGCTTCTGTTCCGTTACTTTGATTTTGACCTGAATCCAGGTGAAACTTACAAATACCGTGTGCGACTGGTTGTCCGTAACCCCAATTTCCAGCGTCCTATTGATGAAGTCGTTCTGCCCGCCGTTGCCGAAGGCGAAACCCGCACGACTCCCTGGAGTAATGAAACCGCAGCAGTCACTGCTGAGGAAGACGTGCACTTTTACCTGCAGAGCGTACGTCCTCCTCGCGGGATAGCAGGAACGCAGGCCAACTTCGAAATCTACCAGTGGTATCCTAAAACAGGCACAACAATTCAGTCTGTTTTGAAAACTTCCATTGGTGATGAAATCGGTGGAGAACAGGTTGCCGAGTTGTACGATGTTGCTAAAGAAGAATATGACGACAAGGCAACCGTGCAATTTGACACTCAGAATTACCTCGTCGATGCGATTCCTGCTCCTTCTATTCGACTGGAAGATCATCCCGATTTAAACCTGCCTGCCAAAACACGCGGGCATCTGCCAATCGAACCGGAAGCTGTCATTGTTGATAATTTTGGTAACCTGAAAAAATCGCTTCCACCTGCTGTTTCCAGTTCCTACGCCGATGTAAAGAAGAAATTCGGTCGTGAACGCGAAAGCTTAACCTGGGTCAAGGAAGCCACAGAAGCACGTACCGCTGCTCCCGCCGATGGATTTGGTGAACTCGGATTTGAAAGCGAAAGTGCATTTGAAGGTATGGAAGCGGAAATGCTGGGACCTCCATCACGCAGTAAGAAAAACAAACGGAAAAAGAATCCGATCCGCCTGGGACCCTGATTGATATTTTTAATCTCTATTGAAAAAAGGGGGGGACAGTTCATTGTCCCCCCCTTTTTTATTTCTGGAGCGCATCATAGTTAACCGTCGCGTTGCTCAATCCAATATACTTGTCCCAATGAACCTGGAAACACTACAGTATTACTGGACACACTCTGGAACTCTGGCAGAAAAGACAGAGATAACGATTCAAAGAATCGAAAGTGCCTGAGAAGAGAGACTCTCATCAGATCAACAGGGTTCCGTCACCAGAACAGCATCTGTTGTCCCCAGCAGCAACTCACGTAATTCTGCTGCGATGAAAAACGAGCCGGTAACACAAATCAGAGAATCTGGAGTCAGAACTTCTTTGGCCCGTATCCAGGCCGCCTCGGGACTCTCGGTGATCATGACCTGTGACGTATTTCCGGTCGACTGCTGAGTTGCTCTGGTGAGGTTCACTAACTCTTCCACGGGAATACGACGCGGATTCGAGAGGTACTGCGTCAGGATCACTGTCTGAAAACAGGGGAGTAGCATTTCCAGCATTTCTTCGACATTTTTATCTTTCGTCGCAGCAAAGATTAAAATCCGATTACTTTGCGGGAAACTGGCAGTCAGTGTTTCAACCAGCGCTTCAATAGAGGCACCGTTATGAGCCGTATCGATAATCACAGGGGGGTTTTTCTGTACCAGTTCAATCCGGGCCGGCCACTTCAGACGCAGCATTCCCTGCCGCAACTGACTTTCCTCCAGCATCACTCCTTTTTGGCGCAAATAGTCGATGACTGTCACAGCCAGAGTCGCATTGGTCAGTTGATGTGTCCCAAGTAGTGTGACAGGCAGCCGATCGATTAGAGACCAGGGAGTTCTTACCTGAATGTTCTGTTGATTTTGAGCGGAAACCAGTCGAGAGCCATCAGTCTGTGCTAGATTCAAACTCTGATGTGGCTCATCCACTCGGTTAAAGTCCCGATTCAACAGATATAGAGGAGCCTGTTTTTCCCGAGAGACTTCTTCCAGGACCGCGATCGCTTCCGGCTGTGTCACTCCACTGAATACAGGAACTCCGGGTTTGATAATGCCCGCTTTTTCACGCGTGATCTGTTCAATCGTATTTCCCAGTAGTGCCGTATGATCGTAACTGATATTGGTTACGACAGATACCATAGGCTCACAGACGTTGGTTGAATCCAGTCGCCCTCCCAGGCCGACTTCCATCACTGCGAAATCAACGCGCTGCTGCTGAAAATGCATCCAGGCCAGCGCAGTCGTCAATTCAAAAAATGTGGGGCTCATATTGCCCGGCTGCAGGTCGAGCTGCTCGACAACCGGAATCAGTTCTGAAACCAGATCGACCAGATGTTCCGGTTCGATCTGCCGACCATCGATCAGAATTCGCTCTTCATAACAGGTGATATGAGGAGACGTAAATAAGCCCGTGCGATAACCGGCTGCAGAGAGCATCTCCGCAATCATCGCGGAGGTAGAGCCTTTTCCTTTGGTCCCGGCAATATGGATCGAACGGACCTGGGATTGTGGGTTCCCCAGACAATCCAGCAACTCCTGCATTCTTCCCAATTTAAAATCACTGGTGGAGTATTTGCCACTCCCCATCCGTTCATAATTGAGACGACTGAATAGAAAGTCCAGACTCTGCTGGTACTTCTCTGCCGAGACTCCCATGCCGGGCAGTTTCCTTATGATATAACTGAAAAAACATCCATTCTGTTAACTGTCGTGATCAGCATGACAGAAAAACAGCCGAGTATAGCAGTGATCTGTCGGATATTATAGTCACGCACTTTTCAGAAGTAGACTGTGAGGTATATGATCTAAAAAAGATTTTTACAACCACCAGCCCCGTTCGAGCCTCAAAAGGTATACAGAAATCATGAGCATCCAGATTGCCACCATCGTGGAACTGCTGAACTTTAACCGGATCATGACACTCAAAACAGTAGATGAGATCAGTGCACTGCCTGATCCTCAATCTGCCCTGGCATTCCGTCCTGGTCCCGGCAGGACCACGATCGCCTGGCAAATCATGCATATCGCGATCACAGAAGAATTATTCGCGACTGACCGCCTGCGAAAAACGGATTCGAAACTTTCAGATCTGTTTCCCCTCTACCAAAAGGGGAGTACGGCAGGCGATGAGATCCCCTCTCTCGAAGTTATCAAAAATACGTTAAGCCAGTCACGGGAGAATATACTGGAAACCATTCAACTCATCTCTGAAGCCGACCTGGATCTGATTCCAGCAGGTCTCCAGGAACGAGGCTGGTCCAACGAGATGGCGTTAAAAGTTATCTGCTGGCATGAAACGCACCACCAGGGTCAGGCCCATCTGACATTGAACTCCTGGAAAGCAGAACAATAGCCTGGCTCTGCTAAAATCACTGGGTAACCGGGGAACATCGAATTTCTATTGACATTTTTTCAGTATCTTTTCAAATTACGTCTGTCATTCATTTTGAGTCAGCCGCTCCAGACGTTCTACCTGATATTGAGACCGTTTCAATTCAGATGGAGGATCTGTCCCCATGAGTTCGATTAACCCCGGTGGCCTCAACATTAACAGCTCTTTTGCCGGCGCGCAACGGAGTGATGCCAGTGTGGACAAGCAAAAAGCCGAAGCGGCGGCACAGAACATGTCCATCGATAAAAAAGCGATGACAGACCACCAGCTGCATGATGTCGGAGACCCTGATGCCTCTGGCGATCGGGATGCTGATGGCCGGATGCCGTTAGGACATGAAGAAGACGAGCAGGGGGCTCACAGCGAAACGGAATCACAGGAAGAGCACACCATTCGTCATCCCGACGCAGAAGGTAAC
>JAGQQP010000988.1 GCA_020426085.1 Planctomycetaceae bacterium
CTGGTCGAGTGGCGGAAAACTGAAGGGACCGGAAATGTTTCAGTACCTGGGCATCCCCGAACAGGAAAAATTACTGGCTGCCGTCTTCATTGAATATCCGGAGATGCGGGACGATTCCAGAGAGCGCAAACCGGGCAGCCTGCGAAACGACCGCAGCGATCAGTGGATTCGCGAAGTGACTCTTTGAGAATAACCCAATGAGGCAAGTCCACTTTTTCGATTCGTATTCCTCACTCAATTTCCACTCACACGTATTGGGTAGGCCCGAATAAAATTCGGGCCGAGCGCAGCGAGCAGGAATCTGACAGAGAACCAGAACAATGAATAGTCATCGTGATTTTGAGTGATCGATAAAGATTGATGTGATATTTAAAATCGATCAAATACCCTGGCAGTTTCCTGTTGCTTTCAGCAATCCCGAATTACATTCGGGACCACCCATGACAAATATTATTTATCCATGAATCATACAGGTTAGTGAATTTCGTGGTAGTAAAAACTCACGCCTGAATCTCTGACAGTTCCTGCCAGAGCAGGGCGCTGGCCAGTGTTCCCTGGCGAAACGATTCCAATGAGAAGCGTTCGTTGGGGCTATGAAGG
>JAGQQP010000989.1 GCA_020426085.1 Planctomycetaceae bacterium
GTGGCGTGTTTCGTGTGACTGGGTTTTCTGTCGCGTTTTGAGGCGTTTAGTGGATTTGATTGAGTGGTGATAGTGGGGTGTTTATGCGGGCGGTGGTTCAAAGGGTGTCACAGGCCTCGGTTACGGTGGATGGGAGTATCGTTGGGCAGATTCGGCATGGGTTTTTGGTGCTTTTGGGGGTTGCCGACGGTGATCAGCAGGAGGATGCGATTTGGATGGCCGGAAAAATTGCGGGGTTGAGGGTGTTTGAGGATGCTAAGGGCCGCATGAATTTGGATGTTCGCCAGGTCGATGGGTCTGTCCTTGTCGTGAGTCAGTTCACTCTGCTGGGAGACTGTCGCAAAGGAAAACGGCCCAGTTTTGTGCTGGCTGCCCGGCCTGAGCAGGCGAACCTGCTGTATGAAAGCACTGTGGCCGAACTTAGAGGGCTTGGGCTGGTTGTCGAAACCGGTCAGTTTCAGGCTCACATGGATGTGCAGCTGACCAATGACGGGCCTGTGACGTTGCTGCTGGACAGCCATCGGGAGTTCTGATTCAGGTGTTCCCGAATGTGACGGTATCCGCAGCCCGATGTCGCTAATGTTGAAGCCGATGCGTGAG
>JAGQQP010000991.1 GCA_020426085.1 Planctomycetaceae bacterium
AGGTTTTGTTAGCGGTTCTAAGAAGCATTCAGATCGAACTCACCGGATTTCAGCTTTCGCCAGTAGTCGTTCAGATCCCGCTTCACAATTCCGGATAAAAGAACGACTCCCAGAATGTTGGGAATGGCCATGCCGAAAATCATCAGGTCACCGAAGTTCAGAACGTTTTCGGATGACAGAATCGATCCCAGAAAGGTGAAGACCAGAAAGATCATGCGATACGACATGGAAGCTCGATCACCAAACAGAAATGCCCAGCAGCGTTCGCCATAGTACGACCACGAGATCATGGTGGAAAAGGCAAACAGGACGACCGCAACGGCAAGAACATACTTAAATCCGGAGATCTGGGAGTCCATTGCCAGAGACGTCAGAGCCGCTCCGTTTCTGGTTTCAATCAGCTTTGCGTATTCGGCACCCGCTTCCGGCTGCCACGCTCCCGTGATGATGATCACCAGAGCCGTCATGGTGCAGATGACAACCGTATCAATAAAGGGTTCCAACAGAGCCACAATGCCTTCGCGAACAGGATATTCCGTGCGAGCGGCCGCGTGAGCAATCGCGGCCGAACCGACGCCTGCTTCGTTTGAAAACGCC
>JAGQQP010000992.1 GCA_020426085.1 Planctomycetaceae bacterium
GGAGCCGACAGTAAAGTCGTAGCGTGTTGGCTTCGACGATCGGAGCGGATTGGTCAAAAGCAAACGAAGCGATCGCACCAGCCGTGTAACGCCCGACCCCCGGCAACGCCAGCAGTTCGTCGAGGTGTTGAGGAAAGTCGCCCCCTCGTTCATGGCAGAGTTTGCGGGCCGTTTTGTGGATGTTGCGTGCCCTGCTGTAGTAACCGAGACCTTCCCACAGTCGCAGAACATCCTGTTCGGGGGCCTCTGCGAGAGTCTGAAGATCAGGAAATCGAACCAGGAATCGTTCGTAATAAGGGATCACAGCCGTCACTGTCGTCTGCTGCAGCATGATCTCGCTGATCCAGACCCGGTACGGATCACCGGCTGCCCGCCACGGAAGATGCCTGCCATGCTTTCCATACCAGCGACGGAGATTTCGTCGCAGGGTCGACAACTTGTCGGCGGGGAATGCGGCAGACAGGTCCATGAGTACGACTTCATTTCAGGGATGAAAATCCGGGTTACACCAGTGTAGCCTTGATCTTCGCGCAGCAAAGCACCCCGGTTGCTTTTGGGGCAGCCGGGGTGCTGATGGGATTGGTGGTGTCGATC
>JAGQQP010000993.1 GCA_020426085.1 Planctomycetaceae bacterium
CATGTTCCGAGGCGGGCAGGAACCCGTGCTCTACCTGCAGAATCCCCCCGGAGTCTCTGCACAACTGCAGCGTGACTCACTGGACACTCTGAAAACTTTGAACCAGAAACACCTTGATCAGGTTGGTGATCCCGAAATTTCGACCAGGATCAACTCGTTTGAAATGGCATATCGCATGCAGTCGAGTGCACCCGATGTCATGGACCTCGGACAGGAAACCAAAGAAACACTCGAACTGTACGGGGCAGAACCAGGCAAAACCTCGTTCGCGAATAACTGCCTGCTGGCACGACGACTGGTGGAACGGGGAGTTCGTTGTGTGCAACTCTTCCATGAATCCTGGGATCAGCATGGCGGACTGGTCAGCGGATTAAAAAGTAACTGCAAAGCCACCGATCAGGCTTCTGCCGCTTTAATCAAAGACCTGAAACAACGCGGCCTCTTAAAAGACACACTGGTCGTCTGGGGGGGAGAATTTGGTCGTACTCCCATGGTACAGGGGGGCAACGACGGTCGTGATCATCACCCCAATGCCTTTACCATGTGGCTTGCCGGCGGCGGAATCAAAGGGGGAACGACCATTGGTG
>JAGQQP010000994.1 GCA_020426085.1 Planctomycetaceae bacterium
CGACGCTACGAACTCCCTGATCCCGAAATGCTGGAGTTACCAGAAGACTTTCCTTACGAACTGCTCGCAAGAAAAGCACGCATCGCAGCAGCAACCCTGGAAAAGACCTTCGAAGAATTCGGTCTCAACATTCGAGTATCCGAAATCGACACCGGTCCTGTCGTGACCCAGTTCGAACTGGAACTGGAAGCCGGCCTGCGTCTGAATAAAGTGACCGCCCTTGAAGATGATCTTGCCATCGCACTGCGAGTTCCATCGGTACGTGTTGTCGCCCCGATTCCGGGCAAAAATACCGTGGGCGTCGAAGTTCCCAACGACAAACAGGTCATGGTTCGTCTGCGGGAACTTCTGCAAATCTCTCGCGCAAGCCGTGACGACATGTCCATTCCGCTCTTTCTTGGCAAAGATGTCAGCGGCCGGCCACTCACTGTGGACATGTGCCGAATGCCGCACCTGCTGATCGCCGGACGAACCGGAACCGGGAAGAGCGTGTGCCTGAATACCCTCATCCTCTCGATCCTGATGACTCGCACCCCGGACGAGGTGCGAATGCTGATGATCGACCCGAAGATGGTAGAGCTCAG
>JAGQQP010000995.1 GCA_020426085.1 Planctomycetaceae bacterium
AAGAACTGGTAGTCATCATCGCTGAGCTCATCATCATGTTGGCGATGAAACCAGGAAGTGCGATGTAACTGAATCAATCCTGCTCCAAATAAAACCAGGAGTGTGCCGACAATAATGCCGGGAATTGTATCTGCCACAATAGGTACATCCTTGAGAGTTGGTGGGGGAACCCCCTTGATCTGCTGAAATGTCGCCATTCCAATCTTCCAGTCTGCTCAGTTTCAAGTCTAACAAATTCGGTTTCAGATGAAACGCGTCCGGTGAAATTTTATTTTGCAGACCGAGTGAGTGGGGAAACATGGAGAAATCAGCGAAGCAACGATTTTTCATCGATTGCCATCAGGCTGCGGGGAATGGAGGGGGAAGTTGTTTTTTCGCAACGTGTCCGGCGGGTGAAAACTTTTTCACTTAGCAGCGACCATCAGAACGGAGATCAATGCTCGTCTGCTGTGCCTGCGGAAATAACGCGGGGCAGCGAACGGAACAGGATCGTAAAATAGACGCCCACCAGAATGATCCCTGGAATCCACCACCAGAGCGTCGTCGCCAGCTTCTCAGTGGAAGGTGAGGTGTTATAGATCGT
>JAGQQP010000996.1 GCA_020426085.1 Planctomycetaceae bacterium
GATGCCGTCCTGATTGCGACTCCTGACCATTGGCATACGATTCCCTGCATTCTCGCCGCCCGGGCCGGCAAGCATATCTACTGCGAAAAACCTCTGACTCACAACATCGCTGAAGGACGTCGCATCGTGGATGAAGTGGCCAAGGCTGGCGTGACCTTTCAGACCGGCAGCCAGCAACGGAGTGAATTCAGCGGACACTTCCGGAAGGCGGTCGAGTACGTCTGGAATGGTCGCATCGGCAAGCTGGAGCGTGTTCGCATCGGAGTCGGTGGTATGCCCCGTCCTTGCGAGCTTCCCGCCCAGGAGATTCCCGCAGGAACTGACTGGAACATGTGGCTCGGCCCTGCACCGGAACGTCCCTACAACGATGAACTCTGTCCGCGAGGGGTGCATAAGCACTTCCCGAACTGGCGCGGCTACATTGAATTCGCCGGCGGAGGCATTGCCGATATGGGGGCGCATCATTTCGACATCGCTCAATGGGCGATGGAAACCGACCGGAGTGGTCCCGTGGAAATCATTCCTCCGGAAGATCCATCCACCGGGAAGGGATTACGATTGCTGTACTCCAATGGGG
>JAGQQP010000997.1 GCA_020426085.1 Planctomycetaceae bacterium
GGCCCTGGCAGCAATCGCCTCGGCTGCCACATCCGGTGTGAGTGTCAGGCAGGTCAGAATTTTTGCGACTTTGCAGGTCGGATCTCCCGTCAGCAGACCGACGTTATCCCAGCTCTCAGCCAGTCCAGGGGGTGCTAAATTGATCAGGAAATCCTGAATGTCCGCGACGCAGGTCATTTTCTCTTACTCCGATTCCTCAGGGGATCTCCCCATTTCAAACCTCACTGTCCTCAGCGAAGTTTGCACTTTTGCTCTACAAATCTGAATTGATCAATGTATCATACAGCACTATACTTAACCAGAACCAAAGCCACACGTTTCCATTCTGCGAATTTAAGCAAGGTCTGACCATGACTCTGATTCATCGATTAATTGCTCTGTTCGTCATCGCCTTCGGCGCCTGCATTGTTCTGAATGGACCAGATATCCTGATCTATCTCGTCGCCCAGGCCGCCATTTCAGGCACCTTTATCTTCATGTGCCTCAGGAAAGAGCGCGAAATCACTACCACACAGAATCAGAGCGAAGCCGGAACCGAATAACTCGCGTTCCCGGACAGCCAGGATCCTGAAAAAAT
>JAGQQP010000099.1 GCA_020426085.1 Planctomycetaceae bacterium
GATAATCACTCTTACTTGCAATGAATGCAATAGATTGTCTTGTTTGTGATCCTTATATCTATGAATTATATTAGATTGATTCTATTTCTTTTGAATAAATAAAATTCTCACTCCGCTGCAAACTGTGGAAGATGATCCTGTGCCAATGCTGCCCTGTAGTCAGCTTGTTCCTTGAAATAAAGTAGCTTTGCATCTACGGCCTTTTCTGCTGATTCCACCGCGTATTGTTCTCGCAATGTGACTTTCAACAAATCCGACAAACCTTCTTCGAAATTACGACGCTCACGACGTGCCAGGTCTTCTGCATACCCAACAGCTTTTTCTGCCTGTTTGGCCTGTTTATAAGCCCCGATCAAACCGGCAAAAGCGGACTCCACCTCGACAACGATTTTTTCCTCCATCAGTTTTCTCTTGGCATTAAGCTGTGAGATCTTACCACTCACCGACTGAATTTTTCCCCGGGCTTTGCGACGTTCGAGGGGAACTTCCACAAATAATAAAGCATCGAGTTCAAAAGGGCCTTTATCATTCTTCTGACTTGTTCGCAATCCCACATCCTGAGACGCTGCCATTACTAGATCTACTGAGGGAAGAGTATCATTGAGGGCCTCGGAGTGATCGATATTTAACTGATGCTGTAATAGGTTGATCGCATAGATCTCAGGTCGTCGTTCCAGCGCCAGTTTGGCATCTAATGCCACCCTCTCTGAATTGACGTTTTCCAGCTCAGGAAATCGAGGAAGGTTCTCTGAATCGGGAATGAGCGGTTTTCCGTCGACATCACGATAGTACAAGGAAAGCTTGATGGCCGCCTGTTGAAGCTTTCGTTCGGCAAACGCCCGTTTTCCCAAACGTTCGGCAACAAGCCGCAGGTTGTCAGTTAACTCCGGTGGGTCGAGGAATCCGTTGTCTACCTGACTCCGAATTCGATCAGTTCGGTCTTGCGCCAGCCTAAGAATGCGATCAGCGATTACTAGCTTGGCACCCTCAGCAACCCAGTCCCAGTAGGCATAAGTCCCCTCTTGAACAAAAGCGATCAGTTGTGCCTGAATATCCGGTTCGACCGCTTCCACACCATAGGTCGCGCGCCAGAGGGCGGCGCGTCGTGCGTCGATGTTCCGATTACGCGAGAGCGGGACTGAGAAACCCGCTTTGAATTCCCCTCCCTCATTCGTTTGCCGTTCCAGATACCAGGGTTGAAAACTCCCCCGACCGATACGATAACCGGCGAAGACTTCTCCCCCTCGATAGAGAGGTTGAATCAGACCAATATGCTGACGATAAGTTTTGTAATAACCCATCGGTCCATTCTCGGTTCCCGCCTTCAATTTGCGGTCGAATTCCCCTAAGGTCTCTAACCGGTCACCGGAGGCAACCTCGCGCGAATACAGGGCTGCTTCGAGCAGGGGATAACTCTGATAGACCGCATTGATTATGTCCTCCAGAACGATTCCATTCTCAGCTGGCTCAAAATCTTCGCCGGGCAATGGTGGGATTTCCGGAATCGTAGTGGTTTCTTCATTGATGATTTCGGAAGGGATGGGTGACATAACCTGAGAGGATGCCGTAACTTCACTTTGACTGGCTTCGGGAAATGAGGCTTCCCGCTCACGATACGATGTCAGTTGAAGTTCTGATTTTTCAATTGCTTCAAACGGTTCAGATTCAAGCGTCACGCGCGCAATGGAGCCGACAGTCTCGGGCTGCGACTGAGACACTTTTTGCCGTGTGCCAGCGCATCCGACTGCAATTGCTGCAATCAACGGTATCCAAACTCTTAACATTGCTCAATTACTCTACTGGTTAGCTTCACCAGCAACCTGAATAGTCAATACAGTTGCTACAAACGTTACAAATCGCTCTACTTTAGAAATCGGCATAAGTGGAAGGGGTAATTGATCGGGAGTGGAAACGTAACAATCGTAATTATAGAAAGCCTCTACTTTATCGTAACAAGCGGCAAAGGCGGCACACTCACCTCGAGCTACTCAGTGTCACTTTGGAAGTTTGGGAGGCTTACTTTTGCTTTTCTGCCCTGGTTCATTCATTGAAACCACAGGCGGAAATCCGTTGAGTTTTCGCCAGATTTCATACCAGAGTGGAACTTGATTCAGTAAGACCCATCCATTCGCGCGTACACCCTGTCGCAGAAAACGATCCTGAGGCCAGGGCTTGTCCGAGGGATCGGGACGGACCAGGATACGAAACTTTCCCAGACCATTATCGATTGCATCGACAGAAACGACTTCACCACCGAAGGTTCCTACCGCGACGGAAGGCCAACCGGCAAATTGCACGGCAGGCCAGCCTTCAAACTGAAGTCGCACATGCCGTCCAGGCTCGACCAGTGGCGCATCATTCCCATCAAGCCAGATTTGGACCGATCGATCTGTCGTGTAGGGCACTATTGTGCATATATGATCGCCTTCTTTCAGGATGGCGGTTCCCAGATTCGGAGTGATTTGAACGATGTATCCTTCAAAGGGGGCCTTGATCAGCTGACTTTCCTGGCGTGAGACTTTCACTTGCATGTCCAGCAGTTCTTTTTCCGCTTTATTCAGATCTTGTTGAGCTTTGGCTATATCACTCTCGGCTTTGGACACATCACCGTTCGCTTTTCTTAACATGGCTATTGTTTTATCAATCTCAGCCTGCGCCTTTTCTACTTTCGCGGTCCGCTCACTTTTCTTGCCCGATAATTCGTCTTGTGCGGCACCGTAGTAAAACTCGGCTCCTTTGAACTTGCTGGTCGCTTCTTTATATTTTCGATTGACCTCCTGGAGCTTCTGTAATGAGATGTTGTTTTCTGACTGCAATGTTTTCATTCGATCATATTCCGCCTGTAGTTGAGGTAAGGCGACCTGGTACTCAACCAGCTTCTGCTGTTCTCCCTGTACCTTCTTGGCAGCCATTTCAATGTACGCATCCTGGGCAGCAATAGTTTCCCGCTTCACGGTTTCAAAAGCCGAAACTTGTAGCTGATATGATTCTACTATTGTTTCTGTTGCTGCCAGAGCTCGCTTGTTCGCCTCAATTTGCTGACCTGCGGCAGCCACTGCCTGTCTACTGTTCATTAGCTGCAAATCCAGTCGTGCGGCATACGATTCATCCAAATCTCGAATTTCGGCGATCACTTGTCCTTTTTTAACGCGTGCATTTTCATAAATCTGATCACCCCAGCGCGCAATTCTGCCTTTGATCGTCGCTTGAATCACCTGTTGACGTTGATCGGGCGAAAATGCCAAAACATCTCCGGTTACCGTTACCGATTGCTGCCATGGGGCAAAGACCATGAGTACAATTGTTACTACGAGAAGCCCAAACAGAGTTTTAGCGATCTTCCGCGCTAGCCGCGATGATCTTGCAAGTCGCAGTGTTGGCATGCTTGACTCACTATAGGCCACCGGACTTAACATCGACCAACGCTGTTGTTCGGGCAGCGACGCCGGAGAGTCAAGGTGTTGCTTCGCTGTCATCAGATCATCCTTCTACCCTAGTCAATCCTTCAACACTGAAGGATTGAATCACGGTCCCTGCCTCTGCCAGACTTTGTCTTCCAGTCACCATAATCAAGGTCCAGAGCCGATCTGGATCAACCAGCATCCGGGTTAACCGATCTGCCTCATCATCCGAAAAAACATCAATAATCCCGTCGACCAACAGAAGACGGGGCCTTCCGACAATCGCCCGGGCCAGCATCAGCTTGCGGGCTTGATTAGAAGTCAGCGGAAATCCACTTTCGACAAGATGCGTATTTAAACCATGGGGAAGCCGCAGGAGTTCGTCAATTAAACCAACCCACTCCAGCGCTTCACGAACATCACTGGTCGAAACAGATGGACGTTCCAGATGGACGTTCTCTTCCAGAGTTCCCGAGAAAATTTCAATATCCCGTACAAGAGCAACATGCTTCCTGAGTGCATCGGGCCGCAAATCGAGGGGATCAATTCCATTGATCGATACATGCCCTTCCGCTGGTTTGGCTAAACCAAACAGCAGATCCAACAGCCGACTCTTTCCGCTACAACTGGGGCCCATCAACATCATCCGGTCCGAACTCCTGATCCTGAGGCTTAGCTTCTCAGCAGCAACGGTGCCATGCTCTGAAGAATAACCTAAAAAACCTACATTGTTGACAGTCACTTCAGCCGGTCGGTCATGGGACATCTTGAGGAGTCCATCCTGACGTTCCATTGGCAGATCAAACAGTATACCCAGTTTATCGACCGAGGCCAGCAGATCGTAATAGCTCTGTAAATGCTTCCCCATTTTGGCAAACGAACCGACGATCACCGTCACGATCAGTTCAGCTGCGACCAGCTGCCCCAGAGTCAATTGCCCGGAAATCACCAGCCAGCCCCCCAGACCCAGTAGGGCTGTACTGGCAACCGCCTGTAACGCCAGAGCAAAAATGATCTGTCGCATTACAATGCGAAAGTGTTTCTTGCGGGCACTCAGATATTCATAAGTTAAATGATCGGCCTGATCGAGAGCAAACTCTGCTGCTCCCCGGTAACGGAAGGCTATCGGACAACCAACCAGGTCTTCCAGCCAGGCAGCAATCTTATACTTGGCTTTGGATTCCTTAATACTGCTGTTCACTGCGCCACGTCCTAGCACGAATATCACAAATGCGATTAAAGACAGCAGCACTACGTCAAATCCCAGCAGCCAGGGATGATAAAAAGCCAGCACGGTCATACCGATCAATGTATTCAGCACCAGCGAAATACCGTCTAACAGGAGCGCGGATGATGCCTTCTGGACTGTGATGACATCAAAAAATCGGTTGACGAGTTCACGCCCCGATTCCCCCTCCATGGCTGCCGGGATCACGCGTGGCAGTCTATAAGACAAATCCGCAGCGACACGTGCGAAGAGCCTGCGCTGAATGATTTCCACTACATAGGTCTGAAGTCCCAGTAGGGCAGCTGAAAATGAAAGAAAGGCCAGGAGGATTAATGCCAGGACAATCAGGGGTTGCAGTAATTGACCGAAGGCAACAGTATTGACCAACGTCTCCACTGCCAGTGGCGTGGCTAATGCCAATAACCCCGTCACCAGGGCGAAGATTATGATATTCCAGATATCTGATGACTCCGGCTTCATCAGAGCCAGGACCCGATCCAGGGGGAGTTGCTTGTGTGTTCCCAAAGATGCATCAGCCGATGATGTGAGTTCAGGCTTGATGATCAGGCAGCGTACTACTTCATCGCGGCTCGAAATCCGCAGTAACCGCCGTATTCTCCGCGCACTGATCCACATCCGGTTCTGTTCACGATTTGGTTGTAAAACCTGAAACCGTCGCCTTTTAGTTGAAAGCAGTGCCGTCCAGCGAGGGGGAGTCCCCGCGCGTGTTAGAACGCGTCCGCCTTGTTTGGTAATGTCGATCAGTTCGTGGAAGCTACAATCCATCACCTTGTACTTCAGCCCCAGGCTGCGACTGGCCTCCACCAGCCAGTTCCACCAGTCGTCGTCTGCCTCTGAAGCGCGGCCGGTAGTCGCTTCAATCACCACACGGCGTATGCGCGTGCGATCAGCTGAATGACCGACGTCTACTGCCAATTGCTCAAATAGCCACGACACCGCATTGATGTCGGTATGTACCGAATCAGGATCTGTCTCAGTAGAAGAGTTAATGTCGTCTGGCGGGTTAATAGACATAGTCAATTCAAATATTCAGTGATTGATTGAAAAGTTTATTACGCGTAAATATGAAACGAGACGAAGTAGTGAATTGTCTCAAAAAACATCTTAGTCAATTCATATTTTGATTGGTTGGTCTTATAAGAATCAGGTAGTAGATCAAATGGATTAAAGCCTACAAGCGATCATCCCTAGTCTTGATAAAACCTGACGAACAGTTTTTTCGCATGTAAATATTTGACATATATTTTGCCTCTTTCTAAGAATCGAATCTATCAGATTGGTCGAGGGAAGGGTCGGATACTACAGCTGTTTATCCACTCGTTCGCATGCCGCCAGTTAAACCGTATATCGAAAGGCGTGTAAGATTTTGTAGTTCCGTTGCTATTTCTTCAGACATACTTAAATTCTGTGCACGCCGCAGTAGTTGCACTTGGATCAGGTTCAGTGGATCAATGAAGCGATTCCGGACCCGAATTGATTCTTTTAACCAGGGAATTCCATCGAGCAGTTCCTGCCGACCTGTGATAGCGAGAATCGCTGTACTTGAATCGTGAAATTCTTGAGCAATGGAATCAGCAATTTGCGAGAATGATGATTTATCTGTAGCCAGATTTGCATAGTGTTTTGCGATGTCAAAGTCCGATTTTGCCAGCGCCAACTCAGAGTTATCAATCAGTGCCCGAAAAAAAGGCCATTGCCGATACATTTTTTGAAGTTCCGGTAATCGATTATTTTTCATGATTTGATTGACAGCAGCCCCCAAACCATACCAGGCTGGAATTAAACATCGTGATTGAGTCCACGAAAAAACCCAGGGGATGGCACGTAAATCCCGCAATCCCGTTGCTTCGGACTTTCGCCTGGAGGGACGTGACCCGATGGGTAATTGTTCAATCTCCGACAGCGGTGTCACGCGCCGGAAGTACTCAACAAAATCAGGTAATTCTAATAACTGGCGGTATTTGCCGAATGCAACCTCTGACAACTGTTTCATCAGTGGAATCCAGTGATCGCAGTCCACCGATGTGTGATCGCTGATAGAAAGCAATGCAGACCAAATGATCTGTTCTAGATGTCGATGCGCAATAACCGGGTCATCGTAACGATCAGCTAGAACTTCACCTTGTTCAGTGAGACGTAATGATCCCTGAAATGTACCTTTGGGTAATGAGAGAATACTTCGTGCCGCGGGGCCCCCACCCCGTCCCAAAGAGCCACCACGACCATGAAAAAAAGTGAGCCGAACCTTATGTCGGTCTGCGGCTTCGACAAGCAGTTGCTGCGCGTTATACAAAGACCAGGCGGAAGTCAGATAGCCACCATCTTTGGTACTATCAGAATACCCAAGCATTACGATCTGGTGATCATTTTGTTGTTTCAAATAGTCTCGATAAACATTATTTTTTAGGATACCATTCAGGATATTGGGGGATTGTTCCAGATCGTTGATCGTTTCAAACAAGGGTACGATCGATAAGCCCGCTGGAGTGCCTGAAACATGCTGGGAGTCAATTCGGGTCTGATTCCAAAACCATAAAACGGTCAGTATATCGCTGGGTTGACTGGTCATACTCACAACATGTGTACCGATGGCTGCCTCAGAGAAATGGGCAGCCACACGATGCAGTAATCGAAACAAGCGTAAAGTTTCACGTCCCTCTGTAGAAAGAGATGCCGTATCTATCAATAAACGTTGATGAAACGTTTCTTCCAGCAAATAAAGTCTCCCAGGTTCACCAATCATCTCGGGCTTAGAACATAGCCCTGTTTGCCGAAAGATTTCATCCATCACGGAGGCGTAGATGGAGGCATTTTGTCGAACATCCAATTGTGCTAGATGAAAACCAAACGTCTCGATCTGTATGAGCCAGTCACTCAACTCATTTATAAAATATCGGTTAGCTGGCAACTCGCTGACAGCGGAATGAAGCAATTTAACATCCTCATACAATTCATCAGCAGTCTGATATGCTCCTTGTACATTGTTCTCGACCAAAGTAATTTGACTGGTCTGTTTGAGACGCCAACGAATGTCTGATAGCCAGCGGCGACATATTTCTCCCGCTGGCAAGTTCACAGATTGTACTTCTAAAATCGGCCACTTATTGGCTGCTGCAAATAAAGCGTCTTTCAGTTCGTCTGCAAAATCAGACTCACGTTGTGACAGACTCAAAGACTGAAATAATCGGTCACAAGTCTTCAAATGAAAGTCGATTGCTGTCTGTCGCAACCAAATAAATGTATCTTCAGTTATCGCTGCTGTCACACCAGGATGACCATCCCGGTCTCCCCCAATCCAAGAGCTAAAAGTGAGAGGAGATTGTTTTACGACAATTTCATCACCAAAATGCTCTTGAATTGCAGACTGAAGTTCATGGTTGATTCGCGGTACTTGTTCCCATAGAACGGGCTTGATCGAAAGCCCTCTTTCTACTTCCTGCAATACAGATGGTCGCTTGGGACGAATAAAATCAGTTAACCACAGTTTGGCAAGTTCACCTCGAATTTGGTATATAATATTAAAAATTGATTCAGAAGAGTCTGCCGTGTCGTATTGAATTAGTAAATTTCGAATTGCACTTAGCTTGGTGCGTACTGATCGCCTTTTTGCTTCTGTAGGGTGTGCCGTAAACACAAGATCGATCTGTAATTGGTTAAGCAGTTCCTGCATTTGATGAATCGTGACTCCTGCCGTCATCAATTGACTGATGGCGTCACCAATCGATTCACTGCGCATCTGTGGATAGGCATCGCGTGCCCGTTCGGTTAAAATCCGAACACGGTGCCGATCCTCGACCAGATTCAATAGATCAAGAAAAATACTGAAAGCACGTAGTACGATTCGCATCTGCTCGTCCGACAACTCGGCAATCCGCTTTGAGAGCATGACTTCCATTTGTGTCTCGTCTGCTCGTCGTTCCCAGGCCATCCGTCGCACATCTTCTACAATCTCAAAAGCGGCCTGACCTTCAAATTCGCGGATTGTATCTCCAAGTAATGTCCCCAGAAATCCTATATCTGCTCTTAGAGTCTCATTAAGAGTTAGTACCACTCGATAATATCCTTAAATTAAAAAACACCTATTTCGAAGAGTCAGTGGATTTTAGCAACATCACATGTCTGCTAATTCAGTTCTGGCTGTTGCAGATCAGTATGTCGCGAACGTTTAAATTTCTTTGAACGCGCCCTGTTACGTGAAATTGCGCGGGTCGCCTTCTCGGCAACTTTGGAAATACAAACATTAAGATCTTCATGCTTATGGTTAACGATAATTTGACCGGATCTATGTCTGATCATCACCCGACATGCTTTGTCGATGCCTCCCCTGGGGCCGTTCAAATCACTGACACAGAACTCGATGGATTTGATCATCAACTGAAATCGTGACAAGGCGTAGTTTAAACGTCGCTCGCAGAGTTGCTTCAACTGATGAGTCAATAACTGATTTCGATCTGTAAAGGTGATTGTCATCGAACTTCTCCTCTTAGGTTAATATTCAGAAAATACGAATTACACGTTCAGAGTATTTTCATTGTCAGGTCTGACATTAAGCTTCTTTAGTCTGAATGTTTTGTCATGTATTGATTCCATCAAGTTGAAGCCCCTGAACTGGGGCCGTTATCGAGTTCGTACAGGCAACTCACTCGTGCCAATCAACGTTCTCGAACGCGAGAAATTTCTCGCTGGGCCTACTCAGCAATCTTGGATATGCAGGCGTCAATTTCTTCACCATTCTGATGAAATACAATATGACCATCGCCATGAATGATCCCTACCCGATATGCTTTAGCCATATCGTCTTGTCAACCTTTAACTGTTTGATCATTAAAATCAGATCTAGAGAGCAGGTACCTAAATCGATCAGGGCATCAAAACATTTGATGTCTGTGACAGTTCAATCTTTTTCCAGTTCCCATCGGTGGAGTACTGAAACTGCTGTTGTTCATCCAGTGAAATCAGGTGCATCCAGCCACCACTGACTAGATTCGCAATACTTTGATGTTTCGAAATAATCTTTTCGATGACGTTTCTCGGAGCAGCGATCACAACTTGTAACCGTAGTGGTTTGTGCTGTAAACTTTCACCTGTGTCCAGAGACTGCCAGGGTAAACCCGTCATCAGATCACCACCATTACCTGATAGAATTCCAAAGCCACCCACGACATTATGCAACGTCTTGTTTCCGCTGCCGAAATGGTGATTATCGACAGTAGAGGCGTAATATTGCATATTGATCCAGTGTGCGACGATCATGGGGGCCGTCATGATATTCTCGAGTACAACCCCTTCCGGATCGTTTTTGTGATCATAACTGTGCAGAAATGTTCGTGCATCCAGATCGATCTCATGAGTCAATTCTCGGGGAGCGATGACAAAGGCGGCATTCCCTGCCAGTCCCCACTCAGGACGGACTTCAGACCAGTCACCGGCTCGTCGCATCAGATCTGAGACTGTGGACGCTTTCACAACCGGCATTCGCTCGACCCGCGATTTTTCGGAGGCAAGCTGAGATAAATCGGTTAACGTTTTCAAGTCCGCATGGTGCGTTTCTGGTACCTGGTCAATTTCAAAATATTCGATCACATCTGTCGTCGTATTGTGTAATCCTGCGATAAACCAGGTATCGGAGGGAATGATGATTCCCCGATGTTTCAGACCACGGCGCACCACAGCCTGGTTCAGTATTTTCGCTGCAATTCGGGCATTCG
>JAGQQP010000009.1 GCA_020426085.1 Planctomycetaceae bacterium
ACTTGAACTCCATGAAAGGTTGAAAAAGAAGTCGACAAAAAAATGTCGAGAAACAAAAAAGAGTCTACGTTCCATCCACGTATTTTGAGTGCAGAAAACAATACGCATGGGATAAGAAAGCAGTTGAGCGCTGGTTCTCTCAGATAGAAGTAAAGAAAGTGCCTGCCTGCTCCAGGTTTATCTGGCCTTTCCAGAAAACCAGGAACAGAGTGTCTGAAGCCTGCTTGTTACGAGCAACTACTGATAATTAACAACAGGTTAAGACCACGCTAAATTTTAGATGTTTATGCGGGGAGAGACAATAACATGTCTCTCTAAAAATCTTCAGGATGCGACTTTTTTTGACTGTTGGTGTATTGTAATGTTCACTATCTGTGCCTGGTGTTAAGGGGCAGTCGGGAAGGTTTTGCTCGCCGTCTTTCGGACTTTTCGGGACTGTGTTCTCAAGTCTGATCAATATTAACGGGAAAGAATCCCGTTTCTCTCAAATCTCTTTTGATCCAGCAGGGTAATAGGTTACATCTATTATTGCTGTTGATTATTTAAAAGTCTTAGTTGAAACTGAGTCTCAATTTCCTTATATTAGAGTGCTCTCTGCCGAGAGTTTACGCGATGGCTTCCTCCCTCGAGCTACTTTTATATTGAGTTAAAAAACAGTGATGACATTGAATCAACTTATAAAAGGTCAAATAGCACGGATCACACAGATCAATGGAGAAGATGCTATTTCTATTCGCCTGATGGAAATGGGCCTGATTGATGGAGAGCAAATCCAGTTGCTGGGAAAAGCACCACTGGGTGATCCGCTGGAATATGCAGTGCGAGGATACCGGTTATCCCTGCGTTTAAACGAAGCCAAGTGTGTTGAAGTCGAGATTATTTGAAAACGCCCCCCTCTGATTCAGAGGGTCCTGCCTGTCCTTCCTGATGAAAGCGTCGCTTTCAGATTTTAAGTTCCATGACTAACACTTCCACCTCAGCAAAACAGCAGGCTGTGCAACAACAGCATATGACGGTTGCCATTATCGGGAATCCGAATACGGGAAAGAGTACCCTGTTCAATCAACTTTCGGGAGGACATGCCCATATTGGTAATTTTCCCGGGGTGACCGTCGAAAAGAAAGTGGGCAGTGTGACCTGGGAAGGTCGTAAGATCGATCTGGTGGATCTGCCGGGGACCTACAGTCTGGCACCACGCTCAATCGATGAGATGCTGGCGGTGGATGTTTTACTGGGCAGACAGAAAGGTGTTCCCAGACCAGATGCCATTATCTGTATTGCCGACGCCTCCAACCTGGAACGCAATCTGTACCTGTTCAGTCAGATCCTCGATCTATCGACCCCCGTCGTGCTTGTCTTGAATATGTGTGATCTGGCACGATCCCGTGGTATTGAGATTGACGTAGTGGCTTTGTCTGAACGACTTGGTCAGCCGGTTGTTTGTACCGAAGCCCATCACGGAAAAGGCATCAAAGACCTCAAGGCGGCGATTTTGAACATCGACCCGGGCAGCCGGCATGAAGTACAGCAGCTGTTTCCCGAGCCGTTTTATGCAGAGCGTTCACAATTACGGGAAAAACTGAACTCCGAGCAGGATGAAAATCCTCCCGATTTTCTGATCGACCGATTATTACTGGATGTAGGTGGGTACGTCGAATCCTATTTTGAGCATCATACACAGAATGGTTTGATCGAGCATCTGCATCAGGCCCGTGCACGTCTGAAAGAATCAGGGTGTGCCGTACCTGCGACGGAAGCCCGGGTTCGATATGGCTGGACAAGAGAAATCTTAAAAGGGGTAATACAGCAACCGGAAATTCAACAGGAAACGACTTCTGACAAAATCGACCGCTGGTTGACCCATCCTGCTTTTGGATTTCTTTTCTTTTTTCTGTTGATGTTTTTTGTATTTCAGTCCGTATTTACCTGGGCTGGCCCCGCGATGGATCTGATTGATGACGGAGGCGGAGCGATCGGAGGTATGGTCCAGTCACTGCTTGCCCCCGGTCCTCTGCGAAGTCTGCTGGTGGATGGCGTGATCGCCGGCGTGGGGGGCGTTCTGATTTTCCTGCCCCAGATTGTGATTTTGTACTTCTTTATCGCCGTCCTGGAAGACAGCGGCTATATGGCACGGGCTGCCTACATCATGGACCGGTTAATGCGAAGTCTGGGGTTGAGTGGAAAATCGTTTATCCCCCTGATGTCGTCATATGCCTGTGCCGTCCCCGGAATTATGGCGACGCGGGTGATTGAGAATCGTCACGAACGATTGACGACAATTCTGGTTGCACCCTTGATGAGTTGCTCGGCACGCTGGCCCGTGTATGTGCTGTTTATTGCCGCGTTCATACCGAATGTCGTTTACTTTTCAATCGGCAGTATGACGATGGTTTCACTGCCGGGAATCGTGCTGTTTGCCATGTCAACGATTGGTGCTGTCGTTGCCATACCCGTTGCCTGGTTTCTGAAGAAGGTCTGTTTTAAAGGAGATGTGGCGCCCTTTGTGATGGAACTGCCTGGGTATAAATGGCCTTCACCACGGAATGTGATCTATCGCGTTTACAACCGGGGTAAATCTTTCGTGGTGAAAGCCGGGACACTGATTTTTGCGACTTCGATTTTGATCTGGGCTGCCGGCTATTTTCCCGGAGATCACAGCGAACAATTCGCACTACAGCAGCAGATTGAAACAATCGATGCTTCGGTAGAAAATGCGGCAGCACAACTGGCAGCTGCAGAAGATGAGACGCCGGAAAAAGTGGAAAGTCTGGATGTTCAGCTGAAAAATCTGGAAGCTTCACAGTCGCTGCTGTATGAAAGGCAGAATCATGTCAGCAGCCAATTGATAGAAAACAGTTATCTCGGAAAGGCCGGGCATCTGATTGAGCCGGTCGTCAAACCACTGGGGTGGGACTGGAAAATCGGCGTCGGTGTGATTGCTTCTTTTCCAGCTCGTGAAGTCATCATTTCAACTCTGGGGACGATCTATAGCCTCGGGGGAGACGTTGATGAAGAGGATGAAGGATTGATCGGTTCGATCCGTTCGGCGACCTGGCCCGATGGTCGGAAGGTATTTAATGTTCCCGTGGCAATTTCGATTATGGTCTTTTTTGCCTTATGTGCTCAGTGTGCGGCGACGTTGATGGTGATGCGGCGGGAAACCAACAGCTGGGTCTGGCCCGTTGTTTCATTTACTTATATGACGACTCTGGCTTACCTGGGAGCTCTGGTCTCTTACCAGGTTGGTATGCTGTTGATCTAAATTCATAAATTGCGGAGTGAGAATACAGGTCTGTCAGGAAAAAGGGGATGCGATGAATCAGATTAACTGGCAAATGGTGATCACAGTGTTCTGTGTTGTCGCTGCAGTTCTGTTTCTGGTACGACGCGGCATCCGTTTCTTCAAACAGCGTTCAGGATGTGCCAGCGGTTCCTGTTCTGGTTGCCCTGCTTCTTCCAAGGGACCAGCCAATTTCATTTCCCTGGATCAGCTCAAAAAGACGAAGTAGCATTTGCTTTACCGTCTGTGCAATATCTCTTTCTAAGGTAATAGATCTCCTGCTTTCAGGTCCTGTGGGGAGAGGGACCCCCCTTATTCAGGCGCGGACCGGTCAGATCCAGTTATTAAGCAGTCTCAATGGGGGGGAATATTTTTAATCCTTTTTTGATATGAATCCGTTTCACTGGTATATCAAACTGAAACAAAACAATTCATCCAGGAGAGTGAAGATGACTGAAGAACGCGTATTTCATCCGATGTCGGGCTGGTTTCCGCTGACTGTCTGTCTGGCAGGTATCTTGTCAGCGGGGTTGATGTTTATTTATGGTGCTGTTTCAGAAGACGGCCTGCTGATTCTGTTAGGAATTTTGACTGGTCTGGCCTGTCTGGTCGGATTGTTTGGCTGTATGGCGATTGCCCCCAATCAGGCGCGCGTTCTTCTGCTGTTCGGGGAATACAAGGGCTCGGTCATGCAGTCCGGTTTTTTCTGGGTGAATCCGTTTTACTCCAAGAAGAAGATTTCCTTACGAATCCGTAACTTTGAAACAGGCTCTGTCTCGACACCTGAGCAGAAGGATCAGGCGGGGAACATCATCCAGCACAAAACCAGGACGGGAGGGCGTCCTTCCAAGGTGAATGATCGGGACGGGAACCCGATTGATATTTCGGCGGTGGTTGTCTGGCGCGTCGTTAATACTGCGGAAGCGATGTTTGAAGTGGATGACTATGAGGATTTTGTGTCGGTCCAGAGTGAGGCGGCGTTACGAAATCTGGCCAGCCGTCATCCTTACGACAGCGAAGACCATGAACTTTCATTGCGAGGTAATACCCAGGATATCTGTGATCAACTGATGGTGGATATTCAGGAGCGTCTGGACAAAGCGGGGGTGGAAGTGATTGAGGCCCGCATCAGTCATCTGGCTTATGCACAGGAAATTGCTGCTGCGATGTTGCAGCGACAGCAGGCGCAGGCCGTCGTTGCTGCTCGAACCAAAATCGTAGAAGGCGCAGTCGGAATGGTAGATATGGCGCTGAAACATCTGTCCGCGGAAAGGATTGTGGAATTGAATGATGACAGCCGCGCAGCACTGGTGTCCAACCTGCTGGTTGTCTTGTGCAGTGATCGGCATACTCAGCCGGTAGTGAATACAGGATCCTCAAGTTCTTAACATCAGACGGGTTTGTTATGTTTTCGGGCTGGGAGTCAGACGAGCAAACCCGGAGTGTCTGACTGGCGTTTTGAGACGACTGGAAAGATCGTCAGACGACAGGGCTGATGCGAGTTCTGCAAAAACCGAATCGGCGGCAGAAAAGTAGTTCTGAATGTGGCGTGGCTGATGGGCGAATGTGGGATAAAAGCCGCTCCCGGTCAGAAATCCTTTTTCCAGCATGCGAATCGTAAAAAGTGTTCCCAGTTCGGCTGCCTGCGGATGGTCAAACTGATGATGCAGCAGGACAGCGTGGCCGACGGCTTTGACTGGAATTCCATGTTGTTGACCGAGTTTCAGCCAGCCTGTGCGGAACGATTCCCCAATCTGGTGGATGTGTTCGCGGATGTTGATTGTCTGCATTTTTCGAATGGTGGCTAACGCAGCGGTTGAACCCACGCCTTCCGTCCAGTAGGTACTGGAGATGAACGAGGTTTCGGCAGCATCCATGACGGAGCGTCTGCCAATAATAGCCGCCACAGGATGCCCGTTCCCCAGTGCTTTGGCGAATACCGCAATGTCCGGTTCAATTCCATAGTGCAGGTGCGCGCCTCCCAGGGCAAGACGCCAGCCTGTTGTGATTTCATCAATCACGAAGACCGCGCCGCAGTCATCGCAGAGTTCACGGACGGCTTCCAGAAAACCCGGATCGGGGTGAATGTAACGCGTCGGTTCCATGACCACCGCTGCCAGTTTAGAGCCCCGTTCTTTGATGATCTTTCTCAGGCCGTCGATGTCATTGTAAGTGAAGGGGTGTGTGGTTTCAGACAAGCCTGACGGAACACCGGACGGATCGAGTCCGGGCAGGAGGTGCTTATCGAGGGATGTTCCGGACTCTGTTGACTTCCGAGGCAGGTTTGTCGCAAGGTACCAGTCGCTCCAGCCGTGATAGCCGCACAAGGCAATCTCATCGCGTCCTGTTTTCGCGCGGGCGATACGAACAGCGATAGCCATCGATTCTCCGCCGGTTCGGCAGAAACGCGCCTGATCAGACCAGGGATGCAGGCTGGTGAGCAGTTCAGCGAGTTCCACTTCTTCAGGTGAATTGAGTGAACTCATGGAGCCCAGTTGCACGCGTCGGACAACGGCGTCAGTCACATCCGGGTCGCGATAACCCAGCAGACAGGAGCCAATTCCCGAGGTTGCCAGGTCGTGATAGGTTTTTCCGTCAAGGTCGATGACTTCACAGCCGTTCGCTTCCCGGTAGTAGGCGGGCCAGCAGTCTGGTGCAAACATTTCAGGTCGTTTACTCAGCAGCTGGGTGCCACCCGGGATGAGCTGTTTGGCTCGTTTGTAAGTTTCTTGTGTGACGTTGGAATTCGAGCTGGTTTCAATTCCCAACATGGCACGGGCGTTATGGCAGAAGATGCGTTCGACGTCCGCATCGTTCAGTCGCAGGGTGTGGCACGCCTGTTTAATTGCCAGCAGCGATTCGAGTCCGACGCGAACCGGTCGGGCGAAGGTGGACGATTCCCAGTTTACGTTCTGTTCGCCGAGCCAGAGAAAGCCATCGCCGATACTGACACAGCGGCCGTATATTTCACTGACCGAGAAATCAGTGCCGAACATCAGCCGACTGGTACCGAATTCGCGCAGGATGGCTTCAAAGGGCTGGGATTCACAGACGGCAGAGGTGTCGAAGAAGACATTGTCGAGACCTCTCAGTGAAGCAATGCCTTCTGTGGTATGGTTTCCGCAGAAGCCACGGGCTGCATGTGCCAGGATGAGTTTTGCGTGCGGGTACTGCAGGCAGTGTTCACGGATGTATCTTTGATTGACGGAATCCGCAATCGCCCGGGCGCGAACCATATGCAGCATGATGGCCAGGCCATAGCGGTTGGAGAGTTCCCAGACCCATTCCGGAATGTATTCCTGGGGCTCCGCTTCCAGGGTGTCTTTGCGATTGGCATAGACATGGTAGACTTTAAAGCCGCTGAATTTACCGGCGAGTAATTGTGCTTCGACATCTTCGGGTGAATCTTCAGGGGTGACCAGGAGCAGTGCACGACAGCCGGGTTGATCTGCCAGTTCGCTCAGGATGAACTGATTCGCAGGCTTGCGGTCCAGGGTGGGTTTCGGGATGGCAAAGAACAGTCCGGCGGAAGGACGTAGCGGTCCCATCCAGAGTTCCAGGTTCTTGCAGAATTCATTCCAGCCTGAATAACCCTGTTCGTTTTCGGCAGCAGAGGGCAGGGCGGATATGGCATCCTGCGGTCGATAGAGGTGGGCATGCGCGTCAAAACTGTCAGGGGGAACGAAGTCTTTGAGCTGACTGGCAAACAGTTCCTGGTCCCCGGGTAAAAATTCGGTCATGACTTCTTTCCCTGCATGTAGTGTGTGGCTGAACCGGTCAGCTGGTTATCAAAGGAGAAACCGATCTGGCTGAATTGCTGCTGCATCTGTTCGAGGCCGTTTTTGACGAAAATGATATCCGCCATGTGATACAGCATTCTGGCGCCCTGCTGAATCAGTTGCTGGGCGTGCTCCAGGTTAAAGGTGGGCATGCCCCAGTGTTTACCCTGGTTAGCGGCGGCGGTGGCAATGGTCTGGATGGCGGTCTGCAGTTGTGGGTGGTTGAACTGTCCGGGAAAGCCTTCAAGAATTGAAAAATCACTGGGGCCCAGCATGAGTGCATCGACGCCGGGAATAGCGGCGATTTCTTCCGCCTGGTCGACGGCGGACTGTTCTTCGAGCTGGATGGTGATGAAAGTATTTTCATTTGCCTGTTGCACATAGTCTGAGACAGGCATGGTGCAGTAAGGCATGTCTGCACCGGAGCCGTCAAAGCCTCGTTTCCCCAGGGGCGCGAACTTGGACCATTTCACGACTTCAGCCGCTTCTGCAGCATTGCTGCAGCGCGGGTACATGATGCCTTGCGCGCCGGCTTCGAGCATGCGACCGATTCGCATGAATTCTCCGTTACCAGGCCGAGCAAGAATGTCGGAGGTACCGATGCGTGCCGCCCGCATAAGTTGTGCGGCTGTCTCCAGGCTGTAGGTATGATGCTCCATATCCATCCAGATGCCATCGAAACCCATCAGGCTGGTGAGTTCGAAGACAGAAGGATCCAGCAGATGCAGCTGAGTAATCAGGACCGGTTCGTTCTGGCTAAGCTTATGTTTGATGCGGCTGGCTCTCATCAGGTCATTCCTGTTTTCTGGTTCTTAAGGAGTGAGCGTGCTTCTGGATATCAAGTTATTATATGACAATAAAGTTCGCAAGTGTTCTGGTGGAAATATTGAATAATGCGGTTTTATGTCATATATTGCTGTTTTAGTGGTTGGTTTCCATTTCTGGTAACCAGCAGTATGTTTTTAAATGTATGATAATAAGTGCAAGATGGCTGAACCACTCCAAAATTCGATGGCGACTGTTCTGGCGGAGAAAATCCGCCGGAGGATCGTAAAAGAGCAGTTACCGGAAGGCCATGTTTTCATGACTGAAGGGCAGTTGGCAGAGGAATATCAGGTTTCGCGGCCTATTGTCCGAGAGGCGGTCAGTCGTTTACGGGCACTGGGGATCCTGGATGTCAGGCAGCGGAAAGGGCTTGTAGTACAGCGACCTGATTTGATTCAGCTGCTCTCGGACAGTATTCCTTTGCTGGCGGTTTCGCAGCAGGAGCAACGCGAACTGGGGATGTTGCGTTATGTTCTCGAAATTGGTGCCATCGAGCTGGCGGTCAAGAATGCGACTGAGGATCAGCTGGATCGGCTCGATCAGATCGTCACTGAGATGGAGCACTATCTGGAGCGGAACGACTGGGAGCAGGAAGTCGAACTTGATCTGGCTTTTCATTCACTGGTTTTGGAAATGACCGATTCTGTTTACGTCGCCGGAATGCAGCAGATTCTATCCAAGTATTTTCATAGTGTGGCTGAGACCGGTCATTCCAGTTCAGATCAGAAAGCCCGAATTGTGTGGGAACATTCAGAGCTGGCAGCAGCGATTCGCAATCGCGATCTGGAGCATGCACGTGTGATGATCCGGATGCAGTTTCAGGGGCTGGTTTCAGAAGTCCAGGGGGAATAGAAATGGGACTTGAGCAAATGCCCAAGCCCCACCGTTCAGGGACTAGATGAATAAAATACCTGAATACTCAGGTGAATTAAGCCTGCTTACATTCAAGGGTCGCCTGCTATAAAGAGATTGTCATTTAATTCTGGAATTCTACTGCCAAAAAATGGAGAAAAATAAATTTATCGTGAAATCGCGATATTTGAGGTGAATCCTGCGTGTTTTTAAACAAAGATACACTGTCTGACTTGTCTCAAGGATTCTGGCTTCCAGGGATTCTCTCAGAGAAAGTGTAAGGCTCATCAAATCCCAGCTGAAAATCAGGGAGCCAGTGCGGGAGACTGAGTATTGATTACGGAATCCCAGGTTGTGCCAATGCGTAGTTCGTCGAACAGAAATTCTGCATTGCGGGCAGCATGGAGTCTGACCTGGTCGTAGACGGAGGAGTCTCGGAAGGGATCTGTCGCACAGGTCCAGACAGGGGGTTCGTGGCCAGGGATGGTTTCTTCCGGCGCGAAAGCACGCATGAAAATCTGATCCAGGGCATTTTCGCTGGCAACAATCTTGGCAACAAAGAAATAAGTCTTATTGGACTGTAACGGCGGAGCATTCTCGATGACCTGCGTTCCAGCCTGCAGGGTCGAGAAATTCTGGGAACTCATGCCGAGTAAAATCCTTGTCTGATGCTTTGCCGGGGCAGACGTCTGCAGAGACAGGTTTCCGTATTGCTTATCTGTGCTGTTTCCAGAATTCTGTTTCTGGATGTAGAAGCTCAGATAGTAGATGGCGTCTTTATTCAGGCGGACTGGTTTTTCCAGGCTGCGCCAGGCGGTATTCCCTTTTCTCAATTCGACAAGGCCTAACTGGTCGTCAGCCAGTTTCGCACCGGCAAGTGATTTAAGGGGCTGGCTGTCACCACGGGCCGGATCTCCCCCGTTCAACCTGTTTCGCCAGGGGTTCTTCCAGCCAATCCCGGCATTTCTCCAGTCTGAAAAACTTTCCGGATCACTGATGACTGTGGGATGAAAGCTGTCGTATGCTCTGGTTTCTTCGCGAATCGCCTGAATATTTTTGGGATTGGTGGGGACTTCTCGTTTAAAATCTTCCGGTTTGATCTCGATATCCTCAATCCGGTTCTCTTTGAGCTGTCTGGCCTGACCCTCTTTGATAATGATGGATTCGGTAAACAGTTTATTGTCCTGATTGGGATCAACGCGAACGGCCCCTTCGAACACGTGCAGATCGACTTCGCCGTCAGCGTGGATTTTGGCGCCGTATTCCGTTCCGATATCGTGAAACGTCAGTTGTGGAGTGACTAATGCAAATTCGGGAGCTGCTTCATAGCCGTGCAGGACTACCTTCCCGGAAGAAACCGTGGCACAGCAGGCGGAATCCATTTTGATTTTCGTCGGGCCCTCAATCACAATTCGAACTCCGGTATCGAAGCGGAATTCGGCGTATCCTTCTTCCAGGAAGAGGTCCTGTGATAAAAGTCGCTGACCGGAAAACTTGGGGGGAGTGTCGCCTCCCCAGACACAGTCAGTAGCACGTGTGAGAGTGGCGATATAGGGGAAGTCAACGGCGGGTGGTTCTGTTTGAGTTACCTGAGGCTGATTCCAGAAGAAGTGGCCAGAGATCATCCATTCCAGGAACAGGAAGATCATCATGGAAGCAGCTGCCACCAGTGCGTAGTTGATGAAATTTGAGCGTCGCGGAGTTGGTGTATTGATTGGGGTGGCCGGCTGGACATCAAGAGAGACAGGGGGCTGATGAATGACAGTCTGTTCGAGGGACTTGAGTCGTTCGTTCCAGTCAGATTTGATACCGGTATTGATGTCGATGTACTCAAAATACTGGTGCATCGCCTCGGGGCTGTTCTCCAGAATATTTTGAAATTGTTGGAAATCTGTCGACGAAAATTCTCCCTCCGGACTATCCAGAAGCCGGTTCAGCAGATTTTCGAATTCCGGGGGAATACCCTGTGCCGACATTATGATTGACGCTCACTCTGAAGCTTACGAGATATACAAGCCGCCAGTTCACGTCTGAGGAGTGAGAGGCGGTTATAAAGGGTTTGGATCGTTTTTCCTGCCGTCCTGGCGATGTCTTTCACCGACTGATTTTCAAAGACGGCATTTGTGAGTAACTGCTGGTCTGAGGAACTCAAATTCTGCAGGCAGTCATGCAGAAAATCGAGGCGAATATCGTGGTTGTGTAAATGTTCTTCACGTTCCTGGGACATTGTTTCAATGAGTTCCTGATTGAAAAAATGTCGATCTCTTCCAATACTTCTTCGATAATTGCAGACTGTAAAAAAAGCGACTCCACAGGCCCAGGAGAAAAAATCCCGGTCCTGATCAAATTCATCAAACTTATTCCACAATGTCAAACAGACATGCTGATAAACATCTTCTGCATCTGAATTATTAGGGACGAGTGTTCGGATATAACCAAAAATCCGTAAACGATCTTTACTCAGTAAAGACGAAAACACACCCCTCGTATCTGGATGTAAAGATGATGTGGAAGTCGACATAAAAGTCGGGAGCTCCGTTCGGAAGAGACTTCGGCGATTTGCAGTCGTTTAATCATAATGAAATCAACGGGTCATTAAAATTAAATAGATGCAATCTTTGCTTTAGAACGGGAATCTTCGCCTTTTTTTATGTCATTAGCAATACAAACGATTAGTATATTTTCAGTGAAACGTTTTGTGCTTATTGAAACTTGTTCTCAAACCAATGACATTTACCATATAAAATTGCGAAAAAGGTAAATTCCTCACTGGAATCCGGTACTCGGCGAAATTCTCCTGGGTTCTGAAGTCATCTCCTTTGGTTGAATCACCAGGATTTAGATGAAACTCTTCTCGGGTTATGGTACTCTGTCAGTTCAGATCGTGAGGTTTCCCGGATCCCATCATTGAACAAAAATAAACGAGTGTGAACGATGAAAAAAAAGACACGAAATATGTTTGAAGTGAGCAGCCTGCTGTTGGCAGGGGTGATGATCATGCTGGCAGGAAATGGCTGTAAGGATCCCAAAGAAATCGCCCGTCAACAGGGTGAAACAATCGAGGAAAAACCGCAAAACAAAGTGCCTCAACAACCGGTAGCAGAAAATGCAGCTGCCGATGAACAGGCGGGCAAAGCAGACGACAATAAGAAAAGCATTATCCACAAGACGACCGCCGTTGTGGTAGATGCAAAAAAGGCATTGGAAAATCCGAGCATTGAAGTTGTTGATGGCAAAATCAAAGGGGTCGACCCTTACTCACAGGCTGGCAGTGCTTATGTCTCTATGGCATCCCGGGTCAGTACTTTGGGAATGCAGCAGGCCATTAAAGCACATAAAGCGCTGAATGACCGGTTCCCCTCATACGATGAATATATACAGATGATGAAAGAGAATCGCATCGAATTCGCTCAACTTCCGCCTTACAAAATGTATGGCTATGATGCCGAGTCCGGAAATATCCTTGTGCTCCAGGATAATAAGAAAAAAGAAGAGCTCTATAAAAAAGCAGGTATTCCTCTCGACTGATTGAATTCGTTCCTGCCTGGCATACAATCTGCTTCTTACCTCTTTATCCCCTGAATTGAAGAGTGAATGTTGATCCAATTCAACATTCGTTTCAAAACAGTATCAGCATGTTGCAAAAAATCAACATGTTGAACAACAACTGAAGAGGTGAGTCTTATGAAATTCCAACACTCTGCAAAAATCGGAACGTCAACCACACGATTCTTGATGCTTGGAATCTTAACAGCCGCTTTGAGCATCAGTACTGGTACTCAGCGAGCAGAGGCAGAAAACTGGGCGTTTAACCGTTCCTACTACAGCCATGAACTGCCACCTGAAGTTGCGGCACATTATCCGCGTCCTGAAAGTCGTTCCGCTTACCGAACACCCGAACTGGCTACGACTCCCGGATTTGCATTACGGGGGGCCCGCCGATGGAATTACGTGCGTCTGTATAGTGGAAACAGCTACGATACCACGATTTATCGCAGCGACACATTCAACGTTGTCGCCCCCTGATCACCGTCCGATTCGTCTGCTATTCCAGGTAGCAAATGTGATCTCTAATAAACGTACTTCTCTGGCTTACCCGAAACGGTCAGGGAGTACGTTTTTTCTTTTCTGCCAGGGCCTCATAGTAACGTCGCACCTGATCTTCATACTGGGGAAGAAATTTTTCGGTGTAGATGTTCAATAATTGCTGTCGCATCGCGGGGGGCAGATGTCCCCAGGCATCTTTGGCATAATTGTTTTTATCACTCAGATTGCCTGAGGTCGCCTGGCCTTCATTCTGGCGGTCGGTGGACTGCCGCGCGGGTCCCTGAGAGAGCTGACTATCGTTGTTCTGCTTCTGCATCCCTTCACGGTCCTGTCGTTTTTGCTGTTGTTCCTGTTGTTGCTGATTATTCTGGTTTTGCAGACGCATGGTTGTTTTCGGAGCCTGCTCCACCAGGCGAATCAGCTTTTCCAGGTCTTGTACAACCTGTTTCTGAACCCGTTGTACTTCCTCGCTTTGATCCTGTTCTCCAATCAGTTGACCCGCTCGTTCCATCTCTTTAATGATGGGTTCGATCGGCAGCGGATTTTTTTGAACCCATTTCTTGAGTTTTTCCACCTGTCTGTTCGGTTGGTTTTTGTCTTCCGATTTGTCCGGTACGGGATTCTCTTTCTCTGTTTTGACTGGTTCTTTTTTCTCTCTGATTTCGTCGGCATTCAAGGTCTGTACAGAAACGGACAATATGATTGTCGTACTGATGGCTAGCAGAGACAGGAACCGGGTTGATTTTGAATTTTTTGTCTGCATTATTGAATCTCAAGATTCTGTTCCGGGTCGTCCGGCAGGATTTGATTAAAGCGTTCCAGGATTTCCTGTGAAAGTTCAGCCAGGTCAGCCTGTTCTATTGCAAGTTGTTTTCTTGACTCCAGCTGCTGTGCAGTTAATTTTTTCTGTGGGGTCAGCGATTCATTGAAGGCTGTCGTCCGATCAAGAAGATCCTGTTGCAGGAGTTTGAGTAATCGAAGTTGTGCAATGAGGGGAATCTGATCGGAGGGCATCAGTTGCTGTTCATTCTGATCTGACTGCTCTTCACCCGGCTTTGAATCCGTTTTATCAGTCAGTGCCACAAGCAGAGATTTGAATCTGGATTCCGCATTCTGCTCGGCTTTGAGTGTCTGCTGGTCTGTCAACTTTTGATCCAGACGGTCGACGGCCGTTTTCAACTGTTCGATTGCTTTTTCCATAGCGAGCTTAAACACAGGTGCAGCCGCCAGTTTTTCTGCTACTTTAGCTGCCTGCAACTGCAGATCCTGCTCGGTCTGCTGCAGCAGTTTGAGTGATTTTAACTGTCCTCGAGACCAGCGTCCCCGTGAGAGACGTTCCTGTTCCAGTCGAGTGGTTTCTTCTATCACCGCCTGTTGTCGCTCAATCAGTCCTTTGAGTTCTCCTTCCAGCTTGACAAATTCTTCAAAGGCGAGAGATTCTTCCAGCTCATTGCGGCGGGCGGCCAGTTCACGTTGTGCCTGTTCCAGATCATCGAGCATTTCCTTGAGTTGCTCTTGTGCTTCGTCCGTATTGCCCTGTTGTAATGCATCATTGATCTGTGATGATCGTCGGCCGCTGCGCTGCATGGAATCTGCTGCTTTGTTGAGACTCAGTCGTTGCAGTTTCATTTCCAGCTGCTGCATCTGCTGTTTCAGTTCCTGTTCCTGTTTCCTCAGCTTCTGCAATTCGGCCTGCTGTTCCTGGCTGTCGGGTCTGTTTTCTGCTTTCTTCAGTTTTTGTAATATTTCTTCCTGTTTCTGTTTGATCAGATTTAATTCCTGCTCACTCTTAATCAGTTGATTTAAGACCTCTGCAGTCGAATTGACAGGTTGGTTTTCGAAAATATTTTTCAGTTTCTGCATCGACTCCTGAAGTTGCTTTTGTTCCTGTAATGCCTGTCCTACCTGATTCTGCTTTAATTGATCAGCCGTCTGTTTCATGGCTTCAGGAATCGAATTTTTCCGCAGGAAGTCGATTGCATCCTGATTTCGCTGACGTTCAGACTGAGAGATATCCTGGTTCTGGTCATTCAGAGCATCAAGCAGATTCCGAAATCCTTTAAAGTGATCAGCCTGTTCTTCCTGGCGATGAGCGAGCTTTTCCAGATCTGCCTGATCCTGCAGTCTCAGTTTTTCAAATGCTTTGGTGATGGTTTTTCTGGCCAGCTTTTCTGTCTGATTTTGAATGTCTGCCTGCTGTTGGATCTGTTCATCCAGTTCGGAAACCAGGTCCCTGGTTTTCTGCCACTGTGACAGAGATTTTAAAACCTGATCCAGTCTTTCGATCACCTGCTGTTGTCCATTTTCGGCGATGGTCAATGATTCCAGTGGTGACGCTTCTGTTCCTGTTTTTTCTCGTTCGTTTTCTTCCGCATCAGCAGACCTGTTTTTTGTGTTTGCTGAAGTCTGATCCGGATCCTGGGGGGAGCGGTGATCCGCTTTGGCCAGCATCTTTTTGCGCGCCTGTGTGATCTGTTCCTGAATCTCCGGGAAGACCTGCTGATTCAACTGGGAAAGTTCCGTATTGAGTTCTGCGAGCCGCTGCTGCATCGCGGGATCTTCAATGCGATTCCATTTCAGTTCCTGCAGAAGTTCACTGGATCGCTGCTCCAGGCCGGTACGCGGGCTGTGGAGTTGAGAGGCAATCCGCTTCTGATCCATTTCCACCTGTTTGATCGTATCAATCTCTTCAGTACGAGCCTGACCGACGCGTTGCAGTTGATGCTGGACGTCTTTGATTTCCGTGTGCAGCAGTCGCTGGTCCTTCAGGACTCGAGCGAGTTCCTCCAGCAGATTAGCCTGTCGGTTCGCCAGTTCGTTGGTTTTAAACTGAGGGCTGACGATCGTTAACACACGCGAAATACTGGTGCCTGTATGGGCGTCTGTTGCGGGCGGTTCTTTCGAAGTGGTTGAGGAACTGTCCTGGAAGAGATCACGGGCTTCGGCTCGAAAAATTATCCGGTCACCTTCCTGAAGCGCCAGTTCGTCGAGCTTCCAGTTGTCTGTCACAGTCAGATCTTTCAACTGGTTTTCTGAAGACGCCGGGCTGAAGGGCAGGGGAAAGGAAAAGTTCTCGCGGTCAGTGCGCAACGCACGTGAGAGTGATTCCTGGCTGGAAGACTTCTGATAGCGGATGAGGACACTTTCAATTCCCAGGTCATCGTGAACGACCACCGTGAGTGGAATTTGAGCAGCGGGCGTCACCTGCAGGTCGGTGTCGGGGACTTCCAGGAAGATTTCCGGTACGTCATCGCTGATCGCGGTGATTTCAAAATGTTCCGGCGCGGGTGGTTTAAAGCCCTGATCGTTTTCCGCTTCAAACCAGTAGGAATAAGTTCCCGGTGTATCCACAATAAACGTGCCGGAAAAATGCTTTCGATCCGGCTGCAGTTTCAGTGACACGGGGGTACCGTTTTTGATACGCAGATCGACCGTTTTCAACAGTTTGTTGGAACTGGCTTTAAACTCAACGCGCGTGCCGACCAGCGCTTTAAAATTGCCGATGCCGGCAGGGAGTATTTCTTCGGAGAGTTGTGTGTATGCAGGTGGTGTGAGTTTGACCTGTTCCAGTCGAATCTTGGTGGGAGGGACGGAAACAATATTGAGCCAGGGCATATGGTTGTCATCACCGCCTACCGCGCGCAGTTTGAGCAGTTTATTCGAAACGACTAAAGAGCCTGTGCCCAGATCATGAGCGGCTCCGGTAGAATCGGGGACCGATACAATTCGCAGGGGATCGGAATAAATTTTACCCGCTGCCTGTTCTTTCTGGCGTGACTGATATTCAAGACGAAGATCTTCGGGAGGTGTTCCATTTCGGTTTTCGACAAAAAACTGAAAGGTCTGCCCTTCGACCACCTGATAAGGATTGTTCGGCCCGGTTTCGATGGGGACCAGATTCTCATCCAGAATCTGCAGTTCCACCCGTTGAGGCCAGTCAGGTGCCGAAAAAGGGAGTATCAGACGATGGAGCCCCAGAATCACTTCCTGCGGATGCAGCAGAGTGAATAAAGCAGTGATCAGACAGAGGAGCGTTGCAGAAAACATGATTTTTCTGAGGGGGTGTGTATCGATCAGTTCCAGAAAATTAATCTGAGAGGCCCGTTGATAGGCGTCTTCGATGACTGCCTGACGCATCTGTTGAGAGCCGGAAAACGGTGTGGTTGACTGATGATCAAATTGAATGCTGCTGGAAAAGCTGTCTCGCAGGGTGGGATAGCGACGTTCGATTTTCAGAGCAAGGTCTAAATCGGTCAGTGGAGTTTTTAGCGGGACGATGAGATGTTTCCAGAGTATCCAGATCACACTGGAACCGGCGGCGAGACCCAGTACGAGTCGGCTGGCGGGATCGGAAATATTCAGCATCCAGTCCAGGCTGATGAGGCACGTTGCCAGTCCCAGAAACAGTGTCAGACCCCAGCACAAACCGTTCAGCCAGATGAGCTGACGGATTTTGTGATGCAGTTGTTCCAGTTGTGCTCGAATGGAATTTTGCATGATGCTGGTTTCAAGGGAACTGTGGGACGTAACAAATCAGTACGGTTTATTATACTAAGCGAAAACGTTTTCTTAACAGCCATTCTGCAGAGATCAGTAAAGTAAACAGAATCAGGAATTCCCAGCGATTCCAGAGGGGAATCGGTTCTTCATTTTCCAGCGGAACAGGATGACCTGCCGGTATTGCCTGGGGAAGCTGATCTGCTGCGTAGATCGGGAAATATTTTCCCCGTGATTCCTGAGCTGTTTTTTTCATGTCAGACTGATTCATATCCCGGTTGACCAGTTCGCGTTGTGAAATTTCGACACGAAAATCTACCGCGGGAGGCGTGCCCTGCAGAATGGGTTGTGAAACCCAGGTGTGGTAAGCGCCTTCCGGGATGTTCGAGACGCTGCCTTCAAAAATTCCGGGCGATTTTTCCAGAGGCGTTAACTTCACAGGCCGCGAAGCCTCCCCCTGTCGTTCGAGCATGACAGTGACATTTTTGGAATCGGCGGGAATCAGCTGTTCATCGAGAAATTTGACACGAAACTGAACGGTATCTCCCTGCTGATAGGTCTTCCTGTCCAGAGTCAGTTCCACTGCCTGTTCCTGGTTCAAGAGTTTGGATCGGCTCAGGTAGCGAATCGTTTGAACCCAGAATCGTGAATAGTAAAGGTCGCCCACCAGATCGCGCCATCTCCACAGGTCGGCTGAGGCATTAAAGATGACTTTGCCGGCACCGACTCGTTGTGTTGAGATAATGGGAATTCTCTGACCATTTTTTCCCTTTTGTGTGGGATGCACGGCGAAAACGGAAGCGCCCGGTTTGATTTCATCTGCCGCGTAAAACCAGTAAAGCTCTGGCAGATTATTCCAGATGGCCTGACTTTCTTCGGCGTTGTCTGCAAACCGAAAAATGGAAGTGCTGAACTGTCCTTCGGTGGTCAACTCGGGTTGAAATCCTTCAATCACCGGTTTGTATTCTGCGGGTTGCCGGTTTTTGGAAATCTCGACAGGCAACAGTGCTTCCAGAGCAGTATTGGCATAAGCGTGAGGAGAAAAACGGGGTCCGGCAACCATGATCAGCCCGCCCCCTTTTTCGCGAACGAACTGGTCGAGATTCTCAAAGACGGCCTGGCTGAAGTAGGCAGGGTCGGCATCACCCAGAATAACGACATCGTATTGATACAGGTCTTCTTTTTTGACGGGGAAATAATCGAGGGCGGTGGAGTCCTCTGAGGAATATTCCAGATCCGATTCCTGCAGAATGCTGCGAAGCTCAATGGTTTTGTCCCGCTCCAGCAGATGTTTAAGATAGCGATATTCATATCGGGGAACAGAATCGACCAGCAGAACACGGATTTTCTGATCGAGTACCGTAACCTGTCCCGTCTGCTGGTTATTCTTGAGATTGACTTCCCCTTTCACAGGTTCTACCGCGATGACATATTCGAGTAACCCGGGTTTCGTGGGGGTGAAGGTCAGCTCGATTTTCTGATGATCTTTCTGAGTATTGATCGGAAACTGTCGTGATGCCAGCGGGCTGCCTGTGTGTGCTTCCTTGAGACTGACCGTCATGTTACCAGATTGAATACCAAAGAATTTCACTTTAGCAGAGACGGTGACCGGGTCGTTGATGAAGGCGACGTCATCCACCAGCAGGTCATACAGCTGCAGATCTTTAACCGGTTGTTCGCTGCCAACTCCTACCGGAAAGAGGGGGACCAGTTTAGATTTTGCCAGTGACCCCGCCCGTGACAGCAGATCGAGATCACCGGTGCTGGAGATTCCATCACTGAGTACAATGATGGCTGTCGGCGGAGTACCACGAAAATCGTTGAGCACTTTTTGAACGGCGTGGAACGGACGCGTTTCTTTTCCCACCGGTTCCAACTGTTTTAAGAGTTCCTGTGTCTGCTGGTAATTCTGGAGGTCGATCAGCCCCTGCTCACCCAGAGGCAGGCATTCGTCGGAAAAATGATATAACCTCAACTTGTGTTTGTTCTGCAGTTCGGTCAAAAAGCGGGCTTCATTTTCGAGTAGCAGATCTTTCACCAGATCCAGGCGGTTTTTTCCCCGACTCTCCTGCAGGAACGGTTTGCTCACACTGGCGGAGGACAGTTCCGCGTAATCATCTTCGAGTCCCATACTGGCGGAATCATCAATCAGTACCGCAACGAAAGGCAGGCCGGTTCGATGAATAGTCAAGGTGAAACGCGTGAGGAACAGAATGACAATCGCGAACAGTGTCAGCCGGATTCCAATCAGAAAGAGGCGCTTCTTTAAATTCAGATGAGCGGTATCTTTCAGGTAGGCATAGATCAGCAGAAACACGATCCCGCTGCCCAGGAGGAGCACTGCCCAGTCTGGTAACCAGCCCGGCCAGGGAGAATTCCACTGAAAATTCCAGGCAGAACCCTGGCCCGGACCCGCGGCGGGGATCTCGAAGTAGGATTCCAGGAGTTGTTTCAGCTTATCCATGATTGGTGCAAATGTATCGTGAAATGCAAGCAGGTAGTCTGTTGGTTGAAGTGATCGGCAGAGAATCGACTTCTCATATTGTATTCAGATCATCCAGCAATTGCTGTTTTTCATCGCCTTTCAGATCTGATTCTGCGATTTTTTTAGCCTGTTCCACGTAAGTAGACACTTCTTCCGGTTTATTGGAGATGGAAGCAGCGCGTGCCAGCGCTTCGTAGGCATAGGCAAGGCAGAATGGACTTAAATGTTTGTCTTGAGAGAGCTTGAGGCAGAGCATAGCGTAACTGAACGCATTGCTGGGTTGATTTGTCACAGCATAAACGCGCGAGAGCTGCCAGTACGCAATCGAAATATTTTCGTCCGTATGTCCTTCAAATTGCAGCCAGTGCCAATAGGAAGCATGACAGGCGGAGATCATCTCCAGGTTTTCCGTAGCGGCACGGTCCTGTTTTTCCAGATACTCCCATGTCTTGTTGAAACTGTCAGCCGCTAAGTATCGATGGGCGGCCTGTATATCAAAATCGGATGTCGACATGCTGATGATCCTGGCAAAAGAATTCTATCGAATCGAGTTAAGAGGTGGATGCCTGAAAACTGCTCTTCAGACAGATTCCATTTCGAGGCATAATGCATTGTATCGCAGCCGGAGAAGAATTATAAGAACTTACGAAAATTGACAGCAGATTGATGAATACAGACTGTTTAAGATAAAAACTTAATCCAGTCTTCCTGTTTTATCAATTTTCACCAGCCGACCGGCTTGATGCAACAGGATCTTGCTATTCGATAATGTTTATCCAGTCGAAACAAAAGTCATAACCAATGGATTCAGAACGCGCTGATTCCCGATAGTTAGAGACGTAGGATTTCGGACCGATCCAGCCGAGACCTGCCACTTGTCTGGGAAGACCCCTGCGAGATAGATCATCGGGAACTTCAGATAAACATTAAGGCGATTATGATCCTGTCAAAAGCGAATACTCATCAGCAAAGTCAGTCAACAGACGGGCTACGTCTGGAATCATCTGCCTTGCCGGCTTCGGCCCATCTGGTTGGCATTTGCGGTTCTGGAATGAAAGCCCTGGCAGAATACCTGGCAAGTGCCGGTTGTCGAGTTACAGGATCAGATTTAAGCCCCTCTCTGGCCACTGAACCTGCTCTGCGCGCTGGTGGTTATCGGGTGCATCAGGGGCACGACATGCGTTTTGTTCCTGAGGGAACGAGTGTACTGGTTTATAGCCCCGCGATCGGTCTGGCGAATCCGGAACGACGATTTGCACAACGGATGGGAATTCCCCAGTTTTCGTATGCTCAGATGCTGGGGCATCTGATGCGCTCGAAGCAGGGGGTCTGTATTGCCGGGACGCATGGGAAAAGTACAACCACTGCATTAACCGCATATATCCTGCAGAACGCCGGTGTCGCACCGTCAGCGGTCATTGGAGCCGAACTTTGCAACCAGAATCTGAATGGCTGGGCAGGCGAAGGGGCTCTGTTTGTCGCTGAGAGTTGTGAATATCAGCGTAGTTTTCTGAACTTGTTCCCTTTTTATGCCGCGATTACCAACATCGAACCAGACCATTTTGATTATTTTAAAAATCAGGATGATATGACAACCGCGTATGCCGAGTTCGTCGCGCGGATTCCCAGGGGGGGAACGTTGGTATTGCCCGCAACCTGCATGGGATTACAGAAGTTGCGAGAAGCCTGTAAAGCAAAAATCTCAACCTTCTCACTGGAACGAGGGGCGGACTGGTGGGCCACCGATATTAAATCGACGGCGTTCGGATTACGGTTCCGGCTGTTCCACCAGGGAGAATACTTTTCCGAAATATCGCTGCAGAAAACAGGAAAACATAACGTTTCCAACGCGATGGTCGCGGCCATTCTGTGTCATGCTGCTGGCATTGATGCCGAACAGATTCGGGATGGAATTTACGAATTCCCCGGGATTCGCCGTCGTTATGAGCGGATGGGATCCTATAAAGGAATGACCCTGTTTGATGATTATGCACATCATCCGACAGCGATTCAGGCCACATTAAAGATGTTGAGGCAGGAATATCCGGATCGTCGGATCTGGTGTCTGTATGAACCGCATCAGGTTTCACGTACACAGGCTTTGATGGATTATTATGCCCGTAGTTTCAAGCTGGCAGACCGCGTTTTGATTGCACCCGTGTATGCAGCCCGCGAAAAGCTGGCTGAAGAGCCTGTCGAAACCTCAAAAGAGCTGGTTCGACGAATTCTTCTGCATAATGATTGGGTCAGTTTCAGCAGTTCCCTTGACCAGATGCTCTCAACTTTAGAGACTGAGGCTCAATCTGGTGATATTATCATTACTATGGGAGCGGGCGAAATAAATCGGATCCATCATGAGTTCAATCGAAGACTTCAAAGAAATTCTCAAACTATCTGAACCACTGGCCAAGTATTCCTATTTCAAAATAGGAGGGCCAGCCCAGTTCTTTCTGGAGCCACGCAATGCAGATGAACTGCAGGCTGTGATCAAATGCTGTGTTGAGAATGAAATTCCGGTACGCGTCTTTGGCGGTGCCTCCAATATCCTGATCAAAGATTCCGGCGTGCAGGGAGCTGTCATCCGCATTCATGCCGGCGATTTCTCTAAAATCAGCATCGATGGCACTACGGTCACGGCCGGCGCAGGGGCATTGCTCTCTAATCTGGTTTCAGAAACGGTCAAAGCAGGCCTGGCAGGTCTCGAATCTCTGGTTGGTATTCCAGGAACCGTAGGTGGTGCATTACACGGCAACGCCGGAGGGCATACTGGTGATACCGGACAGTGTGTGACTTCCGTCACAGTTCTGACCGCACGCGGAGAAAAGTTTGTACGCACTGCAGACGAACTGAGCTTCAGCTATCGTGAGAGCAGTATCAATGAACTGGCAATTATCGAAGCCGTGTTCGAACTGACTGCAGACGATTCCGAAGAAACCACGAGTCGGATGAAAAAGAACTGGATCATGAAAAAGGCGAATCAGCCTTTAACTCACCAGTCGGCCGGCTGCATCTTCAAAAATCCGCGTGGCATGCACGCGGGCGCATTGATTGAACAGGCTGGTCTCAAAGGGACACGCATCGGCGGTGCCGAAATCAGCGATCGGCATGCGAACTTCATCATCAACGATGAGAATGCCACCACCGAAAACGTACTCGACCTGATCAATCTGGCTCAGAATACCGTCTCTGAAAAGTTTGGCGTCGAACTCGAACTGGAAATCGAACTCTGGTAAATCCAGA